>CAZPSO010000027.1:0-16568 GCA_964588895.1 uncultured Tessaracoccus sp. | reverse complement strand
CTGGGGGTTGCGTCCGAGCAGCACGGTGACGTTGAGTTCCACGTGACGGCCGTCGTCCAGCCGGATGTACCAACCCTCGGCGCCGGGACGGTCAGCGGGCAGGACGGCGCCGCCGGGGAGGGCCAGGTGGGTGCCGTCGCCGTCGTCGGCCTCGTCCCCGAACTGGCGTGATCGCACCCGTGGCAGGTCCCTGGGTGGTTCGATCACGGAACTCGGGGTGGGCAGGGGGATCCAGCCTCCCGGACGTGACGGTGAGGGCTGCGGGACCCCCGGAGGGCTGGCTTGCGCCCTGCGGGGAGCCGAGGAGGGCTGGGGGGGCTGCGGGGGGATGCTGGGCAGCCAGGCGGGGCGGGTTACGTCGGGCTGGTCCGGCGTCCAGGAGCCGTGGTCGGTGGAGGCGTTGGGCGCGAAGGGACTGGCCACGTGCGGGGGTAGTCCCACCGTGTTGCCGGCTGCTCGCTGCCGCGTTGCGGCTTTGCCCGGCTTCTCCTCCTGCTGCCGGGGTTGCACGAGCAGCGACCGGGCGGCCAGGTCGTGCCAGCCCTGGCGTCGTTCGTGGATCACGGTGAACACCAGCAGCGCAATCCCGCCCACCACGGTGATCATGAGTGCCAGGAAGACGATCTGGCGCAGGAAGAACCGCCACCAACCGATGGGTTCACCGGAGTTGATGCCCACCAGCCTCAGGCCCATCACGTGGGCGCCGAATCCGGCGCCCCGGGAACCGTAGGCCCACCACTGGTAGAGCCCGTAGGCGGCGAGCAGGACGACAGCGACGATGCCCCCGACGAAGTTGGCGGTGGTGGACTCGGCGAAGTTCAGCACCACGAGCCAGGCCAGGACCACGATCGCCACGGGCAACAGGTCCACGAGCGCAGCAACCACCCGCTTCCCGAGGCCCGCCACGGCAACGCCGCGTGGAATGAACCGACTCACGCCTTCCCTCACTTAGGAATCACAACTCTCGACCAACTCAGCGTAGCGAGTGTGCTTCATGGCCACCATACGGCGACTCATCCGGGTTTCCTGAACGACTTGGTGGACAACCACGAGGCCAGCCACCTGGGCAGGCCCACGGAGGTGCGCATGCCGCGCCGCAACTCACCGGAGGCCCTCCAGTACGCCTGTGCGGCCGTCTCGGCCGGCTCGTCGGGAGCGAACACCACACGGTCGGCCTCCTGCGAGACCTCGAACGGATCCACCCGGCCCTCCAGCGCCGGGAACGCCGCCAGCAGTTCCTCGGCCTGTTCGCTGCGGGTGGCTGACGCCGACGGCGAACGTCCCAGGTCGCGGGCCCGGTCCACCACTTCCGCCCAGGCGCCCGCCCAGCGGTTGGCGAGGACCCCGTCGGTGCGGCGCCGTGATCGCCTGCGCAGCTTCATCCCGAGGATGAATGCCACGGGCAGGACCACGGTGAGGAGGGGAATGCCGAGGATGGCGGCCCAGGTACCGATCTCGCCCCAGTCGATCTGGGTGGGCTGCTCGGGCGGTTCCGCCGGTTCGATGGGCATGTCCTCGTCCGCGGGGGGGATCTCGGGTTCCTGCGGCGGGGGTGGGGGGTTCTCGATGTGGGGGCGCGGCGTCGGGGGGCGGGGCGCGTCCTCGTCCTCGAGGACCCGTGTCTTCGGCGGGGTGGGGTCGAAGACCACCCAGCCGAGGTCGTCGAACTGCAGCTCGGCCCAGGCGGCCACGTCGCGGCCCATCACGGCGGTGCTGCCGGTGCCCCGGTACCCATAGATCAGACGTGCGGGGATCCCGAGTTCGCGGGCCATGAGCACCATCGCGGATGCATATTGCTCGTCGTCGCCCACCATCCGTTCCGGATTCTCCAGCAACGCCGCCAGACGCGCCTGCGAGTGCCCGGACAGTGAGAGCACCTCGTGGGGCTGGCCGTGGCTGAAGAAGCCCTGTTGGAGGTTGCGTTCGATGGCCAACGCCTTCTCCCCGCTCCGGGGGTAGCCCTCGCTCCACTGCAGCGCGAGGTTGAGCACCGCGTCCGGCGTGCCGCTCACCTCCGGCAGCGTGGCCCCACCCGGTGTGGCCTCGGCCAGGGCCGCATCGTCAGGGCGGGCGGCGGCGATGAATTCGACGGTGTACCGATCGCCCGAGCGCAACCCTGCCGGGCTGATGCCGGTGCCGGAGCCCTGGTTGTAGAAGAAGTTCTCACCAATCTCCACGGCCCGGTCACCGTCGAAACCGAACCGGGTACTGCGTCCCATGGTGGGTACCCACACCCCGTCATAGCCGCGGACCTGGACGCTGCCCTGGCGATGGGTGCCGGGCGTCTCGTCCCGGATCCACTGTCCGACGCGGGTGAAGGTGGTCTGCTCCAGCGCCTCGTCCTCGCCGCTGGCCACCTGGAAGCTGAGGCCGTCGTACTTGTCGAGGGTGGCGATGCGCAACACCTCACCCTCCGCCAGGCCCCGCACCTCGAACATCACGTCGCTCTCATGGCGGGTGATGTTGGCCCGGAAACCCTGCAGGGGTGACGGGAACTGCTCCAGGTCAATGGGTGGTTCCACGGCCTGCCGCACCGTGGTGCGGGATTCGGCGGGCATCAGTACCGGGGCGAGGAAACCTGCCGCCGCGATGGCCACCGCCAGCATGACCGCGCCGAAGACCACCGGGATCGGCCTGACCATCGCGGACCGGGTGGTCAGCGAGGTCCGCAGGTGCGAGCGCCGGTAGCTCGTCCACAGCAGCACCACCGCGAACACCACCACCCCCACCAGCATCGGGCGGAAAGCCACCTGCGCCCCGAGCGCGGCCGCCACCACCCAGCCTGCGGCCAGCGGCACCCAGGCCAGTTCCGGTCGTGAGCCGCGCAGACTGATGGAGGTGGCCGCCAGCGCGGCGAGCAGGCCCACGAGACCGGGCACCGCCAGCAGGTTGAACGTCTCCCCGATCGGGGGCTGGAGGGTCAGCATGTCGCGCCAGGCCGTCACGGGGCCGGTCAGCAACCCGTACAGCGTGCGCCCGGTGGGCACGAAGACCCCGATGCCTGCCGTGGGCATCACCAGGGGCGTGCCGCCCAGGAACCAAACCGCCACCGTGGCCAGCGCTGTGGTCCCGGAACCCCAGCGGCGAAGTGCTGCCACGGTGCCGAGCGCGATGCCGAACACCCCGAAGCCCAACACCGCCACGAACAGCTGGCTGGTGCCGTAGACGGGCCAGAACGCCAGTGCCACCGCCACCAGCAGCAGCAGGATCGCCGCGGCGTCCACGGTGAGCCACTGCCACCGGGCGTGGCCCCTCAGCCGGCGCCACGGCGTGTCCACGTCCCTGGGGCCACGGCGGGGTGCGGCGCTCATTCCATGGCCTTGCGCATCGCCCGCGGCAGGTCGTCGAGGGCCCCGAGCTGGATCACGGTGACGTTGCCGACGGTGCGCACCCGCAACGGGTCTCCGACGCTCATCCTGAGCCCGATGACCCGCTTGTCGACGTCGAAGAGGGCGCAGGCCGCCCGCAGCTGTGTCAGCGAGGTCACGGAGCCCGTGATGACCACCACGACGGAGGCACCCGGCTCCCGCTCGCGGGTGGAGCGCACCAGGTCCAACACCCCCGACCGGGTGGTCAGCTCCACCCGGCACAGTTCGTCGAGCGCCTTGATGGGCGTGACCGCGGCCAGGCTCCGCGTGGTGGTCAGCATGGACAGCGCAGAGTCACCGAGGAGTGTCTGGACCGCCACCGAACCCGCGCTGGAGACACCGAGCTCGAACTCGTCCGCATCGAGCCACCCGCCCCGGCCAGTGTCCAGCGCCAGCGCCACGCGGGACTGTCGGGACTCCTCGAACTGGCGCACCATCAACTGGCCCGTGCGGGCGGAGGAGCGCCAGTGGACGTGGCGGCGGTCGTCGCCGGGCGCGTACTCGCGCAGGGCGTGGAAGTTCAGGTCGGCCGCGGTGATGTGGGGGCTGGCATGGCCTTCCATGTCGTGGATGAACCCCGCTTGGCGGCCGGGGATCCGCACGGTGACGGGGTGGACGAACAGTTCCCGCCAGCCGGTCCAGTGGGTCTCCCTGCCGCTGAGCGCAAACGGGTCGCCCTGGACCGAACGTGCCGGTCCGATGCGCACCACACCCCGACGGCGGGTGGGGATCCGGAAGCGCTGCCACTCCTCCTGCTCCACCGCGAGGCTCCTGATGGACATGGTGGCCACCTCGGCTCCGACGGGCAGGTCCAGTCGTGAGCCCCAGTGGCGCCGGCCGCCGACGTTGCGTACGCCCAGCCGCGCCACGGTGGGCGTCCCCACCACCACGGAGTGCTCGGGCACCAACAGCTGCACCTCCAGGCGGGGCCTGCCGATGGTGAACAACAGCGACAACACCACGAGCACGACGGCGATGAGGCCGATCACCGTGAGCTCCGCCCAGCCGAGCAGCAGGCCCGCCACGCCGGCTCCGATGCCGAGTACCAGGCAGGTCCACCCGGCGGTGCGCATGCCCGTGGCCAGGTTCAGCCGCCGATACAACGACGTGATCCCGTCGAACGAAACAGGGTCGACGGGCTCCGGTGGCTCCCACCGTCCTGGCCTGGCCACCGCAGTCATCGCGCGTCGCTGCGCTCCGTCGGCGGCGGCACGGAGCCGATCACCCCGGCCATCACGTCCACCGCCTGCACACCGTTGAACTCGGCCTCCGGGTCCAGGATGAGACGGTGCGCCAAGCACGGGATGGCCAGCATCTTCACATCGTCCGGGATCACGAAATGGCGGCCCTGGGCGGCGGCCCAGACCCGGGATGCCCGCACCAGAGCCAGCGCTCCGCGCACCGAGACCCCCAGGCGCACGTCGGTGGCGGTGCGCGTGGCGACGGTCAACCGGGTGATGTAGTCGAAGACCGAGCTCTCCATGTGGACGGTGGCCGCCAACTGGCTCATTTCGGTGACCTGGGCGCCCGGGATGATCGCCGCCAGCGGGGAGGAACGCGGCCGGGAGCCACCAGAGGCGAGGATCCGCATCGTGGCCTCGTGATCGGGGTAACCGAGGGTGGTCTTCATCAGGAACCGGTCGAGCTGCGCCTCCGGCAGTCGGTAGGTGCCGGCCTGCTCGATCGGGTTCTGGGTGGCGATCACCATGAACGGCTCGCCCTGGCCCACGGGGTAGGTGATGCCGTCGACGGTGACGCGGTTCTCCTCCATCACCTCCAGCAGGGCCGACTGGGTCTTGGGGGAGGCGCGGTTGATCTCGTCAGCCAACACGATGGAAGCGAAGATCGGTCCCTGGTGGAACTCGAACTCCCCCGATTTCTGGTCGAAGATGGTCACCCCGGTCACGTCCGAGGGCAGCAGGTCCGGGGTGAACTGGATGCGGCTGTGGGAGCCCTGCACCGTCTGCGCGATCGCACGAGCCAGGGTGGTCTTGCCGGTGCCCGGGTAGTCCTCCAGCAACAGGTGTCCCTCGGCGAGCATGCACGTCACCGCCAGCCGGATGGCCTCGGACTTGCCCAGGATGACACGCTCGACGTTGCCCACGATGGTGGCGAACGTCTCGCCGAACCACCGTGCCTGCTCTGGATTCACCTTGTCGTCTTCCTTCGCCCCTAGTTGATGCTGAATTGCGTTGCGCGACCCATGTCGGAGGACAGGCAGGCCAGCGCCACGTGGTTGCCGGTGACGGACTCGTCGAACGTGCGGTTCACCACGAAGGCGTCGCCGCCCGGGTGGTTGATCCTCTCCTCGTGCTCACCGATCCGCACGTTACAGTAGCCGTTGTCCATGTAGCGGATGGTGAAACTCAGCTCCCTCGTGGCGGAGGCGTAGGAGCCCGTGAACGGCTGCTGCAGGTTGACCGGCAGGTCGTGGGAGTCCGCGTCGTAGTCGGTGTGGCCCACGTTGATGACACCCGAGCCGGGGGCCACGAACTCGAAGACGCTGCCGCCGACCGGGTCGCACCCGGTCCGGCGCCCACCACAGCTGAAGCGGTACCCGTCGGGATTCCAGCCGCCCGTGTCCACCCAGTCGGTGAAACTGTTGACGGCCACCCGCACCCGGTTGCTGTCGACGAGCGTGCCGGGATCCCGCAGGGCAGGCCACCTGGGCACCGTGCTGCGGGGGCGGTGGCTGCCGCCGCCACGTGGGCTGGAGAGCCGCCCGTCGATGGCCACCCGGACGCTGACCTCGTAGACCCGGCCGTTGGTGAGACCGGTGACCAGGCCGCTGGCGGGCAGGGTGGCCCACTCACCATTGTTCAGGCGGTACTGCTTGACCGCGTCCGCAGCGGGGTTGTCGTCGAAATTGGTGCTGAAGCTGATCAGCAGGCTCGCGTCTCCGGGCGCCACGGACACGTCGTCGCCCACCTCGGGAGGACGCCACGCCACCTGCCACTCGGGGGTCAGCGCCGCAGGTCCCTGACCGGCCTTGTTCTGGGCGATCACCTCGAACCGGTGCTCCTCCTCCGGGAGCCCCACGAAGGAATACCGCTGCGTGGGGCCGGAACCGAACTCCACGGACATCGTCTCGCCACGCGACGTGCGGGTGACGGGGGTCACGAACCAGTGGGTGACGGGGTCGCCGTTGTCGTTGATGGCCGCATCCCACGTGACCTCGAAGGACCCGCCGCGGTCGCTGGCCACCGGGGTGGCCCGCACATTGTTGGGCGCTCCCGGCGGTGCCGCTGGATGGTCGGCCTCCGTCTGGGAGGAACGCGGTGAGGTGCCCGCCTGGTTGGTGGCGTCCACCGCGAACCGGTAGCGCGTGCCGTTGGCCAGCCCGCTCCACGTGTACTCCAGCGGGGCCGGGTCCACTTCCCGGGCCTGGATCTCCGCCCCGTTCTCGTCGAGCAGGTACACCGTGTAGCCGGTCATGGCGCTGCCCGGGTTGCTGGGATCCGCCCACTCCGGGTGCGACCAGGTCAGGCTCAACTCGCCGTCGCCGTAGCCCACCAGCTGGGCGGCCGGGGCCAGCGGGGCCTGGTCCGGGGTGTACTCGGCCGACAGCGGCGACTGCTCGGAGACGCCGGCGTCGTTGACCTCCTGCACCTTGAAGCGGTAGGGCACGCCGTTGGGAAGGTTGCGCACCGTGCAGGTGGTGGACGCGCATTCGGTGGGCGGCAACTCCGTCCCGTCCGCGCGGACGGGAATGGCCAGCCGCTGCAGGATCTCCAGGCCGTTGGCGGAGCCGGGGGTGTAGGTGAAGGTGACCGTGCCGTTGCCCACCTCACCGTCGCGGGGGGCGCCGGGGGGTGAGGGTGGTGCCTGCACGGTGACGCGGATGAACCCGTCCACGTGCCGTCCGGGATCCAGGGTGGCATCCACGATGGTGTAACTCACCGTCAGGGTTCCCACGAACCGTTCCGCCGGGATGATCCTGACGGAGTCGCCCTCGGCTGTCACGTTGGCCTGGCCCGAGACCAGCGTCGGGGCGCCCACCAGGTGCAGCTCCGGGTTGCCCACCAGGTTTGACTGGGACTCGGCCAGGACGGCAACCACCACCTCCTGGCCGCCCCGCGCCTCGTCGATGCTGACATTGGCCGCCACGGGAAGCGGACGGGTGGAGGAGACCACCTCGAGCCGGACGTGCAGGGGGGCGCGTGCCCCCCGGGCATCCACCACCTCACCGCGCAGCATCAGGACGGTGCCCGGCTGCGCGTCGATGGGCGCACTGGCAAAGACGATGCCGGCCTGGTCGAGGCGCCACGCGATGGTGGAGTTCCCCTCGTCGGCGTGGAAGTTCTCGAAGAAGAAGTTGCCGCCCGTGTGGACCCTGACCAGGGGCCGCAGGTCGCGGCGCGCCTCCCCTTCGTCCGGCCCGACGGGCACCACGACGGGCATGTCGCCGATGATCTCCGGGGGCGGGATCACGTCCTGCAGGTCGTCGTCGGTGTCAGTGTCACTCCGGTGTTCGGCGGGCAGCACCTGGACCGGCACGGAGACGAACGCGGACTTGCCGCTGCGGTCACCCTCCGGCACCACGTCGGCCACCTCGAACACGATGGAGGCGGGGCCGGCGTAGTCCAGGTCCGGGGTGTAGTCCACCCGCTCCGGGCCGGGTGCCACGGTGCCGTGCGTGGCGTTGACGTTGTCGACGCTGGTCAGACGCACGCTTCGCCCCTTGGTTCCCGAGACCAGGGTGTTGATCTGCAGCGAGAGCGGCTGGCCCGCGGTGACCTCGAAAGCGACTTCGGGATCGGTGAGCACCGGCACCGAGTCATTGCGACCGGGGACGGTGACGATGGCCGAGGCGGTGAGTCCGTCGGCGTCGGTGACCGTGTAGCGCACCTGCTGCATGTGGTCGACGATGGGCACGACCACGCCACGGCCGTCGCCCGCCACCCGGGGGGATTCGGGCCCACCATCGCCGACGGGCACCCCCACGCGCAGGTCGTCGTGTGCGCCGTCCGGGTCGAAGTCGTTGCTGAGCACGTCCACCTCCACCCAGTCCCGACCGACGACCGCCGAGACCGGGACCAGGTCGTCGCGGGCCTGTGGGGGCTGGAGTTCGGCTTCGGGATCCACCGTGAGCAGGATGTCGCCGGATCCGGGCATGCCCCGGGAATCCTCGATGTGGTAGATCCCGCGGTAGACACCGGCCTCCAGCGGCGCCGTGAACGCGATCTCCCGGGCACCGACGATCTCGACGTCGTGCACGCCGTCCATCTCGACGGGGTCGGTGGAGGCGAAGGAGATGGTGTCGCCATCCACGTCCAGGTCGTTGCGCAGGGCGGCGATCTGGACGTGGCTGCCGGGGCGCGCCACGACTTCGTCCAGCACTCCCAGCGGGGGGTTGTTCTCGGCCGACGGGGGCGCGACGCCGATCCGGATCTCACCCGTGCCGATGAGACCGAGCGCGTCGGTGACCCGGTAGCGGAACGTGTCGGTTCCCTGCGAGGTGGCGAAGGCCTCGTAGAGCATCCACCCGTCCCCCATGCCCACCACGCGGCCCAGCGTCGGGCCGGAACCCAGTCCCACCAGCCGAACGGCGTCGCCGTTGCTGTCGATCCCGTCGAGGTCGATGGCGATGCGCGACGTGGTGCCGGCCAGCACGCGGTGGGTCACCTGCCGCGGGACGGGGGGCTCGTTCTGGTCGTCCTCGGTGGTCACGTTGACCTCCAGGCGGGCGGAGGAGACACGGCCCTCCGCGTCCCGGACCTGGTAGGTGATGCTGGAGACGGTGGCACCGGCCCCCGGGGGGATGTCCACGCGGATCCGGTCGCCGTCGATCCAGGCGCGTTCCCCGAACGGGTTCTCCACCAGGGTTTCCAGCCTCAGGTCGAGGCCGATGGGCGAGACGTCGTTGGCCAGCACGTCCACGCTCTGGATGCTGCCGGCGCGGATGTGGACGGTGTCGTGGGCCCCCTGCGGTTCCACGGAACCGAGCGAGGTGGTGGGCAGCACGATGATGCTGCCCTGCACCGAGTTGCGGCCGTCGCTGACCCAGTAGGTCAGCGTCACCGGCTCCACCTGCCGGGTGACCTCGGAGATGGTGACCAGGTGCCGCCGCTCCAGCATCACGTCCAGCCCGTCGGCCTGGCTGACCGACTGCACGACGAGCACGTCGCCGCGCGGGGAGGTGTCGTTGAGGAGTGGGTCGAGGGTCACCGACCCGCCGGGCGGCAGCAGCGCCACGTCGAGGGCCGCGATGGGCAGCTGCTCCGACGCGTCCGGCAGCACGTCGATGCGCACCAGGCCCACGGCCACCACCGGGTTGGAGACGTTGTAGGTCACGTAGTAGACCCCCGGGGTCGCGGACGTGAACTCGAAGTACCTCTCGCGGTAGTTGGGTGTCACGTTGCAGTCGCAGGGGTCGCCCTCGTCCACCTCGGTGAGGCTGAGTCCGGCTCCGACGTCGTTGAGGAGCGGCTCCACGGTGACGGTCTCGCCGACGCGCACGGTCTCGAAGTCGCCGTAGGCGATGGGCGCGACGATGTCGTCGACCACCACCACCTGCATCTCCCCCTGGGTGCTGGCGTAGCCGTCGGAGACCTCCACGTGGACCACCTTGGTGCCGGTGGTCTTCCCGATGTCGCGGAAGGTGATGGTGCCGTCGGGGGTGAAGCTGACCTCGTCCTCGACGTCCGGGTCGAGCCAGGCGTTGACCAACACCAGCGGGTCACCCTCCGGGTCCCGCCAGTCCAGCAGCACCCGCTTGCTGACCGTGCTGCCCAGGGTCATCTTCAGGGGTTGGGCCAGGTGGTGTTTGTACGGGGCATTGTTCTCGGCCGTGGGGTCGGCGGGCAGGATCCGCACCGTGACGGCGGCGGTGTCGGTGCCGTTCGGGCGCCCGTCGCTGACGGTGTAGTCGAACTGCAGGTCCTCCGTGGCATCGGCGTCGACGGTGATCTGCAGGCCGGAGCCACCCCGCACCGCCTGGAGCGTGGCCCCGTTCAGTTCGGACGGCGCGGTGATGGTCAGCACGTCACCGTCAGGATCGGTGTCGTTGTCCAGCACCGGCAGGATGGTGGCGCGGCCGGCGCGGGCGGCCAACTCGTCGTCCTCCGCGATCGGCGGGGTGTTGCGCTGGTCACGATCCGGGGGGATCACCTGCTCCACCGTGACCTCGTCCGACGGCGACTCCGCGGCGGGCGGGTTGACCCGGTCCCAGTCGGTGATCATCAGCATGTCCTTGTCGACCATCCAGATGATGCCGCTGGCCATGTCGTTGAGGATGACGGTGGAGCGGTTGACGTGGAACGTCAGGTCTGCCCCGGCGGGCACCTGGGGGACGTCGACGCTCTGGGCGGCCTCGCCGCGGCACTTCTTGACGAACTGGCTGCCGAAGGCACCGTAGACGCAATCGTCCACCTGGACGGGCCTGATCGGGCCGGCGTCCATCTGCCCGGACAGGGAGCGGGGACCGTCGGGGGTCACGGCGATCAGGCCGGCCTGGGTGGAGTAGATGGCCCGGGCGCCGTCCTCGCCGCCCAGCGCGTCCGGGGCCGGGGCCGCCAACTGGGCGGTTGCGGCGCCGGAGACCTCGAAAGTGTCGCTCATGCCCTCCACCCAGATCCGGCCGGATGCCACGTCCAGCACGACGGCGCGCTCACCCACGGCGCTGAGCTGGACGTTGGGCGCATCCGCGTCGATGGTGAACGGCAGCCGCACGCGGACCGGTTCGTCGTCGACGCCGGGGCGCATCAGCTCGGAGGTCTGTACGTTCAGGGAGACGAGCTGGCCGTCGGTGGTGATGGTGGAGACCCCGAACTCGCCGATCTCCATGGTGGCCTTCTGGCTCTGGAAGTCGTAGCGCATCACCGTGGCCACGTCGCCGAACCAGACGCGGCCGTTGTCGGGGCTGGTGACGGCGATGAGGTGGCCGCCCAGGGTGACCTGGGCGTTGGTGGGAAGCTGGACGGGGGCCTCCAGGCGGTTGCGCCCGGCGTTGTACCTGACCAGGGTGGAGGAGGCCTGCCCGTGCGCGAGCACGGTGTCCTCGTGCTGCAGGATGGTGAAGGTGGAGGTGCCGACGGGGGTGGCGCCGGCCAACTCGTCGATCTGCGCGTTGAGGGTGCCGATCAGCGCGCTGTCCCGATTGCCGGGGTAGACGGTGCCCTCGTCGAGGCGCACGTCGGCCTGGACCAGACCGGGGCTGAGGACGGCGGCCACGCCCAGGCACAGCGCCAGGAGCGCCACGACGATGGCCTGCCATGACCGGCGGAGGAACCGTCCGAACAGCCGCAGACCCCGTGAGGTCCGCGCCGGGTTCGCATCGAGGGCCTGACTCATCTGCCTACGTGTCCTGTTGCGCTTCAGCCACGCGGTGGCTCGATCCTCAGCGACACGCCGTCACCCAGGTCCAGAATGGTGCCCAGTTCCACCTGGACACTCTGGCCGTTGGCCAGGACGAAGGGCTGCTCACCCACCGGCATCACCGTGGTGCCGTTGGTGGAGTTGAGGTCCGTGACCATCACGTTCCAGTCCTTCGTGGTCACCAGCAGGTGGGAGCGGGAGATGTCGCTGCTGGGCGAGTGGACGCGCATCACGTAGGAGCCCTGCGGCGCCCGCGACCGGTCGGGGGCACGGCCCACCAGGACCCCCGCCTCCACGTCGGAGAACTCTCCGTAGTTGGTGTTCACACCCGCCAGGAGCGGCCGCCGGGCGAGTTGCGGCTGCGAGCCGTCCACCGGTGCCCTGCAGATGCGGCACGTGGTGCTGTTGGGCGCGTTCGGGTGCCGTTGGGGGCACCACACCATCAAGACCTGTTTCTCCTCGGTGCCGGGCTCTGCGGCACGGGCCGGTTTGTGCGTGGCGGCCAGGTTGGTGGAGAAGATGGTGCCCTCGTCGCCGGACTGGTCCTCCGGCTGCAACCGGGCGGATACGACGACGGGGTCGGCCCGGTGGCCGCCGGGAGAGGGCTGGGGCTGCTGCTGGGAGTCCGGTTCTGCGGTGTCGAAGTCGAGGTGGCCCGTGCCGTGGGCATCCACCTCGAGCGGCGCGGATGCCGTGGGCACCGCCACGGGTCCCCCGGCATCGGCCTCCTCCTGCAGCGGCGCGGATGCCGTGGGCGCCGCCACGGGCTCCTCCGCGGCCGTGGGGAGATCCAGAGCAGCCGAGATCTGGTGGGGCTGCCGTGGGGCTGCCACGGCGACGGGGTCGCGGCCCTCGCGCATGGCGGCCGTGGGCTCGGCGGGGATCTCCTCACCCACCACGTCGGCGTCCATCCACGGTTCGGGGGCGGGCGCGAGGTCCAGTTCGGTGCCCGGGGAGACTGGCGACGCGTGGCCGCTGTCGTCGACGTCGTAGGCCTCGGCGTCGTGGATGTCGCCGTCGGTCGCCTCGTCGGCGAGTGTGTCCACCAAGGGCAGCACGCCGGTGGTGCCGGAGTCGGGGAACCGGACCATCGAGGCCGTGGAGTTGTTGATGTAGATGGCGGAGGCAGTGGCGGCCCCCACCACGAGCG
Organism: uncultured Tessaracoccus sp.; assembly: GCA_964588895.1. Classification (GTDB taxonomy): domain Bacteria; phylum Actinomycetota; class Actinomycetes; order Propionibacteriales; family Propionibacteriaceae; genus Arachnia. Next base: position 3,734 of record CAZPSO010000027.1, on the reverse strand, counting down.
GAAGCTGCAACACGGAGTCCTGGTCCACGGGCTCCATGTCGATGCGCAGGTGGCGCCCCACACCCAGTGCCTCCTCACGCCAGGTGCGCACGTCCGAACCATCCACCACCACCTCGGCGGTGGTCACGTCCACCACCTGCAGCGCACCCCGGGCGATGCCGTGGAGCCCCTGGGCATCCCAGAACAGGGCCGCGAGGTCGGGCATCTCGTCCATGCCATGGGCTGCGAGCAACTCCAGGAGCGCGTCGATGGACGTGGCCGTGACCATCTGGTTCCAGAGCCGGTTGATCAGCTCGGACATCCGCGCGGGAGGCGGGGCCATCGCCACCAGCGACGTGGGTCCGGAAAGGACGAGCCATGTGCCGGGCGTGTAGGTCAGGCGCCACGGTGCGATCACGTGCGACACGATGCCCCCTCTTGGTTCAACGACTGCTGACTACGAGAGTACGAGGAACCTGGTAAAGCCTCAAAGTCAACGGAGGAATCCCGACGCTGCCCAGGTCTGTTTCACAAGCTTCTTCTCATCCGGTGGACGCCCTCGGCGATGATCTCGCGCGAAGTGCCGAGGTTGATCCGCACGAACTGCCCTGCCGTAGGCGAGAAGTCCGTCCCGAAGTTGAAACGTACGCGTCCCACGTCGTGGAAATGCTTGCCGGGATGGGCCAGCCCCAGGGGGGAGCAGTCCACCCAGGCCAGGTAGGTGGATTCGGCGGGGGCGTGCTCCAGCCCCAGCTCCTGTCCCAGCAGGGTGGCGAGCCATTGCTGGTTCTCCTGGATTTCGTCGGAGACCTCCGCCAGCCAGGCCCGGCCCTCGTTGAGGGCCGTGGAATGGGCGAGGATGCCGAACCAGCTGGCCGACTCCGCCACCACCGCCGGCAACCTGCCCATGACCTGCCGGGCTTCGGCGCCGGGGATGATCAGGCCGGCCTTCAGGCCCGCCAGGTTCCACGCCTTGGATGCGGAGGTCACCACGAAGCTGCGCTCCGCGCCGCGCAGGGTGGTGAACGGGACATGCTCCGTGCCGGCCAGCGGTGCGTGGATCTCGTCGGAGATGACGGTGACGTCGTACTCGCCGGCCAGGCGGGCCACTTCCGCGAGTTCTTCGCGGGTGTGCGCCGTCCCGTGGGGGTTGTGCGGCGAGCACAGGAGGTACGCCGTCGGCTTGTTTCCTTGCTCACCCCGGAACGCCGCTTCCAGCCCGGGCAGGTCGAGCCGGCCATCGTCGCCGATGGGCACGTCGAGCAGTTCCCGGCCGACCATCGCGCTGGTGGCGCGGATCGGTGGGTAGACCGGGGTGTTGACCACGACGGTGTCGCCGGGCTCCGTGGCCACGAGCAGGAGTTCCCGGATGCCCTGCATCACGTCCCCGGCCAGCGACATGTCGGCCGGATCCAGTTCCCAGCCCCACATCCAGCGTGCGAAATCCGCGAAGGCCTCTTGGTAGACGGGCTTCTCGGGGTAACCCGTGTCCGATTCGGACACGGCCCGGGCCAGCCGCTCCGCGATCGGGGGTGCGATGTGGCAGTCCATTTCGGCGACGAACATGGGCAAGACGTCGGGTTCGAAGCGCGCCCACTTGATGGTGTTGCGGCGACGGAGCTGGTCCAGTGGCAGGTCGAAGACGGTCACACTGGCCAGCCTGCCACAGCCCGCCTGTGCGAGATCCCGTGTCCGTCGCGTTGTTCCATGGGGCGGCTTCCCGTCGGTGCCCTTTTCACCAGCGACCCGACACCGACGGGTGGCTCAGTGCCCCGACCGCCGTGCCAGCTCCGCCTGCTCGGCCTGGTAGTGCAGGGCCGCGATCCGGCGCTGCTGCTCCGCCAGTGTCACGCCCGGGCCGACGTCGCTGATCTGAGGCGGCCCGGCGCCCACTTCGCGGAACAGGAAGTCGGGCTGCAGTTCGAGGATCCGTGACATCAGGATCAGGAAGGAGTCGATCTGTTCCGGGGTGATCCTGTTGTCACACTGCATGACCAGGTGGTCACCCTCCAGCCACATCCGCTGGAATGGCGGATGCGGCAGCAGCAGGGTCTCCATCACCCGGGGGTTCATGAAGTCGTAGGCGAACCGGTGGCTGCCGGACTCCACCAGCCACATCTTGTTGAAGGCTGCATTCTCGAACCTGATGCCGCGGCCTCCCCACGAGCGGCGGCGCACGTCGAAGCGGGGGAACCGGGCACGGTCGAGCCGCATGGCCAGGATCCGGTGTCGGTAGGTGGTGCTGTTCTTCCCGCTGGAGACGGTGTACTGGTACTGGAAACCGATGGTCGGGATGCCGTTGAACGTTCCCTCGAAGCCGAAACTGGCCCGGCGGGAGCTACCGCGGCCGAAGGGGCCACCGTGGAACCGTCGCACGATCACCGGCCACCTGTCGTGGTAGAGCCAGTTGCGCGCATGCGCCCAGGTGCCCCACAGACGCGATGTCTCCGCATGACGCCTCCGGCCCGTCCGCACCATGACGACGACCATCACGATGGGGATCAACAGTGCGAAAGGCATCAACAGCATGGATCCAGCTTAGGGATAGGAAGGTGCGCAGCCGACCTGCCGAAGCGCGCCCGACGCGGAGGTTTGAAGGATTGGGCCGCGTCGGCGCATAATGGGCGGGTATCACGCACGGCGACGATGGGGCCATCACCCCGGAGCTGTCGGAAGAACGGCGGGGTTCCCGCCCACTAGACCCGGCTGCGGATGCGAATACGAGTGGGGCACGCATGCCGCGCCCAAGGAGGGTGGTACCGCGGGAGAGATTCCCGTCCCTTCGCCGAAGACGACGAAGGGGACCCCATGACTGGCTACCACGCAGTTCCTGCGCAGATCGACTTTCCTGCGATGGAACACGAGATCCTGCGGCTCTGGGACAAGCACCAGACGTTCGAGCAGTCGCTGGAGGCCACGGCAGCCGGGTCGCCCTGGACCTTCTACGAGGGTCCCCCCACCGCCAACGGCATGCCGGGCACGCACCACATCGAGGCGCGGGTGTTCAAGGACGTCTTCCCGCGGTTCAGGACCATGCAGGGTTTCCACGTCGAGCGGAAGGCCGGCTGGGACTGCCACGGTCTGCCCGTGGAGCTCGCCGTCGAGAGGGAACTGGGGTTCTCAGGCAAGGCCGACATCGAGGCCTTCGGCATCGAGGAGTTCAACGCCAAGTGCCGCGCCTCGGTGCTGCGCCACGTCGACGCCTTCGCCGAGCTGACCGACCGGATGGGCTACTGGGTCAACATGGACGAGGCCTACGTCACCATGACCCCCGAATACGTGCAGTCGGTGTGGTGGGCGCTGAAGCAGATCTTCGACGCGGACCTGCTGCAGGAGGACTACCGGGTGGCCCCCTACTGCCCCCGCTGTGGCACCACCCTGTCCGACCACGAACTGGCGCAGGGCTACGAGAACGTCGTCGATCCCAGCGTCTACGTCCGCTTCCCCCTGACCAGCGGCCCGCTGGCCGGGGAGGTGGACCTGCTGGTGTGGACCACCACGCCCTGGACGCTGGTGTCGAACACGGCCGTGGCCGCGCATCCGGAGGTGACCTACGTGCTCGGACAGCACCCCGAGCAGAAGTCCGTGCTGGTGGCCGAGCCACTCTTTGACGCCGTGCTCGGCGAGGAGTGGACACGCGGGCCGAGCTTCCAGGGCACCGACCTGGAGCGCTGGAGCTACCAGCGACCCTTCGAGCTCGTGGAGTTCCCCGAGACCGAAGGCGGCACCCACTACGTCGTGCTGGCCGCCTACGT
>CAZPSO010000026.1:0-16586 GCA_964588895.1 uncultured Tessaracoccus sp. | reverse complement strand
GGCGGAGGCCAGTTCGCGTCGTTGCACGCCCAGTGGGAGGCCTCGCTCACCGTCGGCAGCTGACCCTGAGCCATAGCTCCGTGGGATGATCGCCTCATGCGGATCGGACGACGGGGGCTGCTCGGCCTGGGATTGGCCGGGCTCGTCGGCTGCGCCCCCACCGCTCCCGCACCCACCGTCGGCCAGACATCAGCCACCAGCACCCCCGGCTCGCAATCCTCCCCGAGTGGGAAGCCGTCACCGAGTGCCCGGCCGTCGCCGACGGCTGACGCTTCGGCGGTGGCCGATCCTTCGCCGGGATCCGAACCATCTCCGGGTGTCGAGCCCGTCGAAGCACGCGGGGACATCGTCGCCCGGTACTCAGATCACACACCCACGCAGTGGGGACTCCAGACCGACAGCGTGGTGCAGCGCAGCGCGGCGAAAGCGATCGCCGTCACGTTGGATGCCTGCGGGGGGCCCAACGGGTCGGGCTACGACGAAGCCCTGATCGCGGTCCTGCGCCGCCTGGAGGTGCCGGCCACCCTGTTTATGAGCCTGCGCTGGATCGAGGCCAACCCACGAGTGGCCGACGAACTCGCTGACGACCCCCTGTTCGAAGTGGCCAACCACGGCACGCTGCACAAGCCGCTGTCGGTGACCGGGCAGGCGGCCTACGGCATTCCCGGCACCACGTCGGTGGGAGAGGTCTACGACGAGGTGATGGGCGCCCACGGGCGCATCGAGCAGCTCACCGGGGCGGCCCCGAGGTGGTTCCGTTCGGGGACGGCACACGTGGACGACGTGGCCGTTGCCATCGTGAAGGACTTGGGGCAGCAGGTGGTCAACTTCGACATCAACGCCGATGCGGGAGGCACCTTCACCGCGGCACAGGTGCGGCAGGCCATGCTGGCTGCCCGGTCCGGTTCCATCTGCATCGGGCACTTCAATCGCCCGGGCTCCGGAACCGGAGCCGGAATGCAGGAAGCCCTGCCGGCACTCCGGGACGCTGGTCACACCTTTGCCCGGTTGCGCGACGTCCTCTGAACGGCGCCGCCGATCACTCCAGCGGAGTCTCGGGTGAGGCCGCCACAGCCCCGACAAGAGCGACCGCACCGTGATCGTCAATGGCCGTGGATTGCACGCGCTGAGGGAATAGTGCCCTTGACGTCGGGTGGGTGCGGCGGTTCGTGGAGTGGAAACCGAAGAGGCCGGGGATGGGTGGGACTTAGCCGATACGGCAGGATGGAGGCATGTATCCCACTTATGTTCCTGATCCCGATCGATACGACGGCCGAATGCCCTACCGCGCCACCGGCCGCTCCGGGTTGAAGCTGCCCCTCCTCTCGCTCGGCCTGTGGCAGAACTTCGGCGACCTCCACCCGATGGAGACCCAGCGCGCCATCGTGCGCCGCGCCTTCGATGCCGGCATCACACACTTCGACCTCGCCAACAACTACGGCCCGCCCTACGGTCAGGCGGAAGTCAACTTCGGCACCTTCCTGAGGCAGGATCTGGCGCCGTTCCGCGACGAGCTGATCATCTCCACCAAGGCCGGTTACGACATGTGGGCGGGACCCTACGGTCAGGGCGGCGGATCGCGGAAGTATGTGCTGGCGTCGCTGGACCAGTCGCTGCAGCGGATGGGTCTGGACTATGTGGACATCTTCTACTCGCACCGCTTCGATGCGGATACGCCACTGGAAGAGACCATGACAGCCCTCGACCAGACCGTCCGCTCGGGTCGGGCGCTTTATGTCGGCATTTCCTCCTATTCGGCCGCCAAGACCCGGGAGGCGGCAACGATCGCCCGCGAGTTGGGCACGCCGCTGTTGATCCACCAGCCCAGCTACTCCATGCTGAACCGCTGGATCGAGCCCGACCTCATCGACGCGTGCGAGGAACAGGGCATGGGCATCATCGCCTTCACCGCCCTGGCGCAGGGGCTGCTCACCGACAAGTACCTGGGCGGCATCCCCGAGGACTCCCGCATGGCGCGTGGCGGCACCCTGCCGCAGGACCACCTCAGTGACGACGTGCTGGAACGGCTCCGCAGCCTAAATGCTCTTGCTGAGGAGCGTGGCCAGAAGCTTTCCCAGATGGCGCTGGCCTGGGCGCTCCGCGACCAGCGGGTCACCTCCCTGGTGATCGGCGCCTCCTCCGTGCAGCAACTGGAGGCCAACCTCGCCATGGTGGGCAACATGGAGTTCACCGACGACGAGTTGGCAGCCATCGACGAGTTGGCCGTTGACTCGGGCATCAACCTGTGGGCCCGCGCCACGGCTGAGTGAGATCCCTGAAACAGGAAAGTGCCCGACCTCCGCGGTCGGGCACTTTCTTCATGTGGGGTGGGGGATCAGTTGATCACGCGCACCGCGCCGGAGAACGGCATCTCGTTCACGCTGGTGACGCGGACACCGGTGCGACGGTTTGCGGCGTCCACGATCTTGCCGTCGCCGATGTAGATGGCCACGTGGCTGACGGGCGAGTAGTAGAAGACAAGGTCGCCGGGCTGCAGCTGGGACTTGGAGATCCGGGTGCCGGCACCGTTGAACTGTGCTCGGGAGTTGCGGGGCAGTGAGATCCCGGCCTGGGAGTAGGCCCAGGAGGTCAGGCCGGAGCAGTCGAACGCGCTCGGGCCGGCGGCAGCGTGGCGGTAGGAGGAACCCACCTTGCCCAGCGCGGCCTGGACCACCTGCTGCGCGGTGGCCGACGAGGAGTTCTCCTGCGGAACTCCCGACAGGGCAGGGGCAGGGGCGGGAATGGAGGTCACGGGTGCCACCTTGTCAGTGGCGAAGGTGACGATGTTGTTGAAGACCAGCTCGTTCTTCTGGGAGTAACTCCAGTGACCACGGGAATTCTTGCTGCGGGTGATGGTGGTGGCCTCGGAGTAGGTGCGGCAGGCTCCGTGACCGGTGGTGGCGGTGTTGCACTCCGTGCGCCAGGTGCGTCCGTCCTTGTCCGTCCACTTCCCGGGATTGGCCAAGGGGTTGTTGCCCCAGTCGCCCGGGTTGGAGGGCAGGTAGGTCAGGTTGTTGAACACCCATCCGTTGTCCGCCACATAGTGGCCGCCCACCTTGGTGATCTTCGTGGCCCAAATCTCGGTGCTGCAGCGGATCACGGTGCTGGAGTAGTTCTCGCACTCAGTGTTCCAGTAGCGCCCGTTGACGTGGTGGTCGCCGGGTTGGGTGTAGATCTTGGCGTCGGCTTGTGCTTGCTGGCTGGGCGCGAGCCCGAAGAGAACTCCGACGATGAGCGTCAGGGCCAGAGCGAAAGACTTCTTCAGCATGTAACGGGGGACCTTCCTTGGAACGGACCCCGGAAAAGTAACAAAACAATCTGTGAAATCCAAAGCAAGTTCTCAGGAAACAGCGGGAGAACTCGCACATGGAGCTTGTCGGGCGGACGAAACCCTCAGTCAGCCAAAGAATCTCTCAGGATTGCCTCAAGTTGCCAAAAGGTGCAGGTTCTCTGCGGGGTGTCCTTAAACCAGGCGTGTCGCGCTGGACATCGGGCGCAACCCCTCCCCTGGTGGGCGGGTGCTCGCGACGCGTCTCAGGCAGGGGGAGGGGCGGCTATTCGGCAGCCGTCACGGGATCGGCTACGGCCGGGCCGACGGTGAGAGCGGCGATCGCCGTCGTGATGGGAACCGACACCACCAGGCCGATGGCGCTGGCGAGGGTCCGGACGATCTCGCTGGCGAACATCTCCACGCCCAGCAGGGCCGCGCCGTCGCGGGTGGTGAAGTAGAGCAGCAGCAGGATGGTCAGGGCACCGCCGGCGTATGCGAAGACGATGGTGTAGATGGTGGAGGCGATGTGATCACGGCCGATGCGCATTCCGTGCCGCCAGAGCTGCAGGCGGCCCATCTGAGGTGCTGCGGCACGCAACTCGAACACGGACGAGCTCTGCGTGATGGTGACGTCGTTCAGCACGCCCAGCCCGCCGACGATGATGGCCACCATCAGGAGCTGCTGAAAGTTCAGGCCCGGCACCAACTGTCCAAGGTCGTAGTCGTTCTCATCGGCGAAACCGGACAACCGGGCTGCTCGCACGGCGATGGCGCCGAGCGCGGTGGTGAAGTACAGGCCGATGAAGGTGCCGGCCAGCGCCGTCGAGGACCGGTAGGTGACCCCGTGGGCCACGTAGAGGACCACGAACATGATGGCCGTTGAGCCCACCAGCGCCACCGGCATGCCCGGCTTGCCGACGATGAGGGCGGGCAGCATGAACCCCATCAGCACGAACGCCGCGAATCCCAGCCCGACGATGGCGAACAGGCCGCGCCAGCGTGCCACGGCCACCACCACGACGACGAACAGCACCGCCATGACGATCAGCACTGGGCTGCGGTCCGTCCCGGAGTAGGAGTACAGCGGGCCGTCGAAGGTGGGGATGCGTGCCATTTCCACGTTGTCGCCCACCTGCAGCCCGGCCTGCGCAGTCGGACCCACCAGCTCGATCATCTGCTCCGTGCCGAGATCCTCGCCCGTGGCCACCTCCACCCAGGCGGTCTGGCACGGCAGGTTGTCGGCGACGGTGAACTCGCACCCCTCGATGATCTCGACGATCCGGCCCTGCTCGTAGGTGACATCCGGTGCGTCACTTTGGTACTGCGTGGCGGCCTCCACCTGGCTCGGTGCTGGCCACAGCCAGATCAGACCCGCCGCAGCGAGGACACCAATCAGGACGAGGAAGGAGAGGAGTGCGACGCGTGCCCGGGACCCGATCTCGACGCGGGGCTCCTCACCGAGGTGCGAGTGTCCGTGGCTCATGGCTCATCACCCTACGCCGCCAGTGGCGGGGGAGGCTGACGGCAGGCCGGTATCGTTGCCGTCATGGAGGCCCCCTCAACCTGCTATCGACATCCGGATGTTCCGACGCGCATCGTCTGCCAGCGTTGTGGCCGGCCAATCTGTCCAGAGTGCATGATCCCGTCCCCTGTGGGCTTCCAGTGCCCCGAGTGCGTGGCGGAGGGGATGCGCCGCACCCGGACCCGGGAACTGCCCTACGGCGGCCGGCGCAGCGCCAACCCGTCGATCACCTCGATCGTGCTGATCGTGATCAACGCGGCTATGTTCGCGCTGGTGGCTATCGCGGGTGGCGCCCGGAGCGTGCTGTTCGAGATGATCTCGCTGACTCCACAAGGCATCTGCATGGTGGACGAGGCACGCTACATCCCCGGCAGCACAGTGTCTGATTGCCTGGCTGGCGGTTTCAACTGGCTCGACGGCGTCGCCACCGGGGCCTGGTGGCAGCCGGTGACCAGCGCGTTCATGCACGCCGACGTCATGCACATCGGTTTCAACATGCTGGCCCTGTGGTTCCTCGGCCCGCAGCTGGAGCAGATCTTCGGGCGCACCCGTTTCCTCGCCCTGTACTTCGTCTCGCTGCTGATGGCCTCGGCCTTCGTGATGTGGCTGAGTGAGCCCGCGGGCTCCACCGTGGGGGCCTCGGGCGCCATTTTCGGCCTGATGGGGGCCATCTTGCTCGTGGCGCACAAGCACAAGGGCAACGTGCGGACGATCTTGATGTGGCTGGGCGCCAATGTGGTGATCACCGTCGTCGGCTCGGCCTTCATCTCCTGGCAGGGCCACCTCGGCGGCTTCGTCGGCGGCCTGCTGGTGGCGTCCGTGGTGATGTACTTGCCGAAGAAGTCCCGAAAGCAGCGGCAGTGGCCGCTGCTGGGACTCCTCGCGATCCTGGCGCTCGCCCTGATCGCCGCCCGCGCCTTCATGTTTGCCTGAGGTCAAGATGGAAGTGGCCGGTACAGCGACTGCCACGTCCTGGCCACTTCCCTCACGGCATGCTCAGCGGAAGAGGTCGATGATCAGGGGCGCTGCGTCGGCGGAGCCCGACGTTCCAACCTCCACGAAGGCGGCCACGGCATAGTCGGCGTTCCAGGCGATCATCCACGCGTGGGTCTGGTAGGCGCCCACCTGGCCGAATTCGGCGGTGCCCGTCTTGGCGCCCTCCATGACGCCCTGCAACACGGTGGCGGAACCATCGGTGACCACGGCACGCATCATGTCCTGGAGCTGGCCCGCCTCCTCGGGAGTGAGCGGATCAGCCGTGGAGGTGGCCTGTGCGCCCTCCACCAGCCACGGGATCACCGTCTCCCCAGCCGCGACGCTGGCAGCCACGGAAGCCATCCCCAACGGCGACATGGTGATCTGGCCCTGTCCGTACATGCTGGCTGCCCGGTCGAGGGGATGGGACAGGGGTTCGACGGTGCCGAAATTGGCGCTGAACCCGGCTTCGTAGTCGATGCCGATGCCGAGGCTGCCCGCGGCCGACTGGAGCTCCTCGGGGGTGACGTGCTCGGCCGCCAACGCGAAGGAGGTGTTGCACGAGTGCGCCAGCGCCTGGGTGAGGGTGATGGTGCCGACGAAGGCCCCGGGGTAGCCGGAGTAGTTGCTGATGGGCTGCCCGCCGACCTCGATGCTGGCCGGGCACTGCACGGTGGATGTCGGCCCCACGCCGTCGCGCAGCATCGCCAGTGCAGAGGCAACCTTGAAGGTGGAGCCAGGCGCGAACCGGCCGAAGGTGGCCTGGGGGTATTCCCCCGCGGCGGGCGAGTTGGCGGCCACGAGGAGTGCGCCGTCGTCGGGGCGGATCACGACGAGCGAGGCGAGCCCGGCCTGGTTGGCCAGGATCTCCTCGGCGCGTTGCTGGAGCTCGCGATCGATGCTGGTACTCACCGGTGTGCCCACGCTGGCGTCCTGTGTGAAGACGGGCCGGGGCTCCACGTCTGCGGGAGTCTCGCCCTCCACGGCAGGCCGGGCCACCACGTCGACGCGCACTAGGGGCACGCCGCGCAGCTGCTCGTCGTAGCGTGCCTGCAGTCCGCTGCGGCCCACCAGGTCGCCCTGCCACACCCGTCCTTGCGAGTTCTCGATGATCTCGGCCGTCGCCTCCGAACTGGTGCCGAGCAACCCGATGGCGAACGTGGGGCTGAAGGGAACCATGCGTTGGGTCTCGGTCACATGGGCGCCTGGCACGTCGGCGATCTCAGGCGGGATCGACTCGCGACCCACCGTCTTGGCCACCACGAATTGCCGCTCGCCGGCCGCCGCGACGCGTTCCTGGTAGGCGGCGACCTCGATGCCCATCAGGGTAGCGATCAGTTCTGCCGTCGCGGGCCACTCCTCGACCGGAACCACCCCCTTGTCCAGACCCACCTGATACATCGTGAGCTGTTCCACCAGGGCAAGGCCAGCGTTGTCGTTGATGGCCTCACGCCGGGACGGTTCCCGGGTGAGCTGCAGGCGGGTTTCGGCGGAGAGCTCGGGGTGGAGGATGGACGGGTCCCAGTCGATGCGCCAGCCATCGGCGCCAAGTTCCAGGGGCACCGTCGACGTGTAGCTCCACGTGGAGATGTCGATCTCCCACGCGTAGTCGAGGTGACCCGTCGCGGTGGCCTCCTGGGGACCGTATTCCACACGCTCCACCTCCACTGAGGTGGGGCGGATTCCCCGCATTCGGGCCAGGACGCCCTCGAGGTCCTCCTGGGCCAGCATCTCGTTGACCACGGGCGCCCCGGTGATGTCACCCGCAACAAGGCCGTCGGCAAGGGCGGCGAGTTCACCATCAGCCGAGGGGGTTCCCGCGGGTGGGGCTGTGAGGATGGTCGGTTCCGGTTCCGGCTCGGGAGTCTCGTCCGGGGAGCCGGTGCACCCGGCAAGGACGGACGCGAGGCACGTCGCGAGCGCCACCAGCGAACGGCGCATCTGGACCTCCCTCACAAGTACCGTCGCCAGAATACTGGCCGGCACCGACAATCGCGCACAGGCCAACGGGGTGTGCCCGGATTTGCGAGTTTCCGCCGGGGTCCGGATCCGGGTTACTCTTGAAAGGTCGCTGCCCGACGTCGCACTGGGCAAGAAGGAGTTCCCGCGTTGACCGTTGACTTGTGGGTGTGGCTGATCACGATCGCCGCGATCGCTGCACTTCTGGCTTTCGACTTCTTCTTCCACGTCAGGCAGGCCCACATCCCGACGCTGCGGGAAGCAGCCGTGTGGTCCGCCATCTACGTCGGGATCGCCCTGCTCTTCGGACTGGTCGTGCTCTACTTCGGCGGATCCCAGATGGGCACCGAGTACTTCGCGGGCTACCTGACGGAGAAGGCCCTCAGCGTCGACAACCTGTTCGTCTTCCTCATCATCATCTCCGCGTTCAACGTGCCCCGCGAGGACCAGCAGAAGGTGTTGCTCTTCGGCATCGTGTTCGCGCTGATCGCCCGCTCCGGCTTCATCGCGCTGGGCGCGGCCATGATCGAGAACCTGTCATGGACCTTCTACCTGTTCGGCGCCATCCTCATCTACACCGCCATCAACCTGGTGGTGGCCAAGGAATCCGGCAACGAGGATGGGGAAGCCAACAACTTCATCATCCGATTCGCCAAGAAGCACCTCAACACCACCGACCACTACGACGGCGACAAGCTGGTCACCTACGAGAACGGCAAACGCGTCCTCACCCCGATGCTGCTGGTCATGGTGGCCATCGGCGGCACCGACCTGCTCTTCGCCGTCGACTCCGTGCCGGCCATCTACGGGCTGACCACCAACGTCTTCATCGTCTTCACCGCCACCGCGTTCTCACTGATGGGCCTGCGGCAGCTGTACTTCCTGATCGACGGCATGTTGGATCGCCTGATTTACCTGAAGTACGGGCTGGCCCTGATCCTGGCCTTCATCGGCACCAAGCTGGTGCTCGAAGCGCTGCACTCCAACGAGCTGCCCTTCATCAACGGTGGCGAGGCGGTCGACGTCCCGGTGATCGAGGTCGGACTCTCGCTGCTGGTGATCCTGGGGATCCTGGTGGTCACCATCACCGCGTCCCTGCTCAGCCCCCAGGGCAAGGTGGAGTCCGTCGTCAAGCAACTCCACCGGGCCTCTGACACCTTCCTGCGGGAGGACTTCCACCCCAGCAAGGAGGACCACGAAGTGGTTTACTCCAGGATCGTGAAGAACGAAGCGCGGCTGAGGCAGTTCAAGCCCGAGCGGGTGAAGCTGGCCTTGGAGAAGAACCCCGTGGAGGAGAACCTAGCCAGGGTCCACGCATTGCACAACCGCGAAAACGGCACCCAGTGACATGGAGCTGTTGAAGGCGCTGCGCCGCCTGTGGCGACACCGCGCCTTCCGTCGCCTCCTGGTGATCCGGCTGCTGAGCCAAGCGGCCGACGGCACATTGTTCGTCGGCATGGGCTCCTACATCCTGTTCTCCCCCCAATCCCAGCCCAACGCGTGGGCCGTGGCGGGAGTTCTGGCGCTGACGCTCATGCCGTTCACACTGGTGGGCCCGTTCGTCTCGCCGCTACTGGACAAGTGGTCACGTCGGCAAGTGGTGGTGGTCTTCGACTCCATCCGCGTGGCGCTGGCATTGCTGATCGGGTCGATCGTCTTCGCCGGTGGCACCGCCGGCGGCTGGCAGGTGCTGCTGTTCGTGGCCTTGCTGGTGGCCCTGAGCATCAACCGGTTCGTCATGGCGGGTCTGAGTGCCGCGATGCAGCACACCGTCGAGAAGGACGAGTACCTGAGCGCGTCATCCATCCTGCCGACGCTCGGCCCTGCAGGCATCGTGCTCGGCTTCGCGGTCGGTGCTGGCACCAGGTTCGGCTTCGGGGCATTCCTGCCCACCCACCAGGCCGACGCCATCGTATTCGGGATCGCCGCCCTGCTCTTCGCGGGGTCGGTGCTGACCGCGCGCGGCTTCAGCCGCCAGGCGCTGGGCCCGGCCACGGTGCCGGAGCACGTCGAGACTGCCGGGGAGGTGCTGCGTGGCCTCGAGCGGGCGTGGGATCACCTTCGCCCCCGGGGCCCTGTGCGGCTCACCCTGCTGGTGATGGCCGGCAGCCGGTTTCTGTTCGGCTTGTTCAGCGTCGCGGTGATACTCGCTGCCAGGAACTTCTTCAACGAAGCTCCGGAGGCCGCGTTGGCGGACCTCACCGTGTGGGGCTTGCTGACGGGGGTCGGCTTCGTTGCGGCCACCGCCTTCGTGCCGATGATGGCCCGGTGGTTCGGTCTTCGACGCGCAGCCGTGCTGTTCCTGGTGCTCGGCGCCGTGGTGCAGGTCCTGCCCGCGCTGGTGCCGCAGAAGTGGATGATGTTCGTGGCCTCCATCTTCCTGGGCCTCAGCGTCCAGGCGTTCAAGATCGCGGCCGACACCGTCACACAGGCGCACGTCGAGGAATCCTACAAGGGGCGGGTGTTCGTGTTCTACGACGTGTTGTTCAATTCCTCGCTGGTGGTGGCCGCCGTCGTGGCCGCGCTGATCCTGCCCGAGCATGGCGTCTCCATCCTCGTCTACTCGGCAATGGCCGCCACGCATCTGCTGCTGGCGGTCATGTACGCCACCGGCTCGCGCCGCCTAGGTGCCGCACGCTTCGAGAAGGGCACGGAGGACCTCGTCGGCCGCGCCGCCTGAGACGCCTGCCTACTCCGACGTACCCAACCCCAGCGTGCTGGGCAGCGTCGGCGTCTGTCCGTGGACGTGCTCACCGATGAAGCCCAAAACCACCTCGTACCAGACCAGCGCGTGTTGGGGTTGGAGGATCCAGTGGTTCTCGTCGGGGAAGTACAGGAATCGGTGCGGGCTCGACCCGTCGTGGCCCGCGGGGAGCCCCGACTTGGACAACAGTTCCCACCACAGGCGCAACCCTTCCCCGATGGGGACGCGGTAGTCCTTGTCGCCGTGGATGACCAGCATCGGGGTGCGGATCTGGTCCACCGACTCGTGGGGCGAATGGCCCTTCAGCAACCCACCCATCTCCCGCGCCCAGAAGTAGGGGGCATCGGTGGTGGGGCCGAACTGGTCCAGTGCCCACAGGCTCGCGTGGGTGATGATGGCGGCGAACCGGTCGGTGTGGCCGGCGATCCAGTTGGCCATGTAGCCCCCGAAGCTGCCGCCCATGGCCACGGTGTGGCGCGAGTCGATGTCGTCTCGTGCCTCCACGGCATCGGTGATGGCCATCAGGTCCGTGTAGGGCGCCTCCCCCCACCGTCCCCAGCCGCGCTGGATGAAGTCCTGACCGTAACCGGTGCTCAGCGCCGGGTCGGGCAGAAGCACGGCGTACCCGCGGGCCACCATGTTCCATGGAGCCCACCGCCATGACCATGCATTCCAGGAGTTCACGGGACCACCGTGGATCCACAGCAACAGCGGCGCGGGATCCTCCGCCGAGGCCCCGTCGGGGAGGGCCAGCCAACCCCGGATCCTCACCCCGTCGTCAGCCGTGGTCTCCACCTCGGTCAGGGTGCCGGGCAACGCCGGACGCTCGACGGGGTTGGGCAGGCGCGTGACTGCGTCACCCTCAACCCGGACCACCTCGGCGGGGAACTCGTAACTGGAGCGGACGCCGAAGATGGTGCCGTCGGGGGCGATGGCCGCGTCGCTGTAGGTGGCGTCGTCGTGCGTGACCTGGGTGACCTCCCCGGTGGTCACGTCCAGCCGGAACAGCGGGCCGCGGCCATCCTGGTCGGCCTGCAGCAGGGCGGCCTCGCCTCCGGGGAACCACGCGATCGGGGTGGCCCGCTGGTCGAAGGCCGCCGCGGTGGGGGTGATTGTTCCGGAGGTGACGTCGAGCACTCCGAGTTCTCGCGTGGGGGCCGTGGTGGCGGTCCCGACGCGACCGAAGCTGATCAGCGCACTGTTTCCGTCGGGGGCCACCGGGCCGGGCCAGTACTCCGCGTGAGCCACGCCTGGCACGAGGTCTGACCACGTGCCGGAGGCGACGTCCACCTTGGTGATGGCCAGGTGCCTGTTGCCACGCGCGACGGGGGTTGTGCGCCCGACGAGCACGAAGCTCCCGTCGGGGGCCACGTGCACCGCGGAGCCGCCCAGCGACGAGCCTGCTTCGGCGCTCAGCAGGCGCAAGCGCTGGGGAGGTGTGGCGTCGACGGTGCCCGGCAGCGTCGGGTCGGTGGTGGCTTCGGCGTCGGCGGGGTCCTCAGTGTCCGGGACGGGCTGGGCCTCGGTGGCGTCCTCGACGGCGAACAGGTGTGGAGCGTCGGGGCCCAGGTCTGCGTCCCAGTACCGCACCGCCGCGTCGGTGTGCAGGATGGCAGCCACCTTCTTCTCCTTGCGCTGTTTGCGCAACTCCGCATCGGATGCCTCCGGGTCGTTGGAGTATTCGGCGGCGGGCATCAGCGGCGCAGTGACGAAGACTCCGTGTTCGCGCCCGGTGTGAACCGAGAGGATGCCGCCAGGTCGCGAGATCACCAGACGGGCCTCCCCGCCGGTAGCCGGGATCATCCACAGCGCCGCAACCGGGTCGTCACCGCTGTCGGCGTCGGGATCGGGCCGGGCCGAGATGAAGTAGAGGTTGCCCTCGGCGTCGAACGCTGCGCCGGATTCGCCCTTCGCCGAGCGGGTGACCCGGCGAGCCGGAGTCTGGCCGGCCACGTCGAGCTCCCAGACGGCATTGGCGTAACGGGTTTTCTTCGAATCCAACGTGGAGACGATGGTGGCCACCCGTCGCCCATCAGGGCTCAGTGCCAGCCCGCCCACGCGGGGGTGGGCGATGAAGTGCTCGAGGTCGTGGAAGGGGGTGGGCGGACGTTCTTGGCTCATGGGACCAGCCTGCCATGAGCCCAGCTGTCCCCCCTCTGTGGACAGCCGGGCGTCCGCAACCGTGCCGAGGCGGTCGCATTGGCCTACGAGTGTGGGATGTAGCTCACCAGCCGGCGAAAAGTCCCCAAGCCACAAAGATGGCCAACCCCATCAACACCAGCGGCACCACGATGGCGAACGTCTCGCCACGGCGGAGGTGGATCACGACGGCCCCCGCCATCGTGATCGCAACGCCGACGGCCGCTATGGGGGTGAGAATGGGGAGGATGTCAAGGGCCCGGGGCAGGATGAGGCCGACGGCTGCGAGGACCTCCGCCACGCCGACGAAGCGGATCAGGCCGGCGGGTACGTCCTCGGTCCACGCCATGCCCTCCCGCAGGCGGAGCTTGTCCTTGGGCGTCACTGCTTTCACCAGGCCGGCGAACAGGATCATGGCGGCCAGGATGCCAGCGGCCACCCAGAGGGCGATGTCCATGTGTGCTCCTTCTCGGGTTTCCCCGACAGCGTACAAGCATCCCGCTGATCAGGCGCCTGTTGGGCTGGTGTGGCCCGCGGCTGCCTAGACTGAGCGCCATGAACGCCGCCGAAGAGTTTGCGATGCCCCCAGCCCCAACCCGGCGGGGATCCCGGTGGCGACGCCTCGCCCTGAGTGGTGCTGCTGCAGGCCTGGCGCTGTTGCGGGAGGACGACCTCCCCGACTCCTTGCGTCCGCTGGCCCGGCCCCTGTTCGCCGGTGCGGCCGCCGCCTTCGTGGGCGTGGCCGGCAAGCATGTGGTGGACGACTTCGGCCTGGAACCCCGGTCCCGCGCCGGCCGCGCCGTGCGCGCTGCCCTGGTGGCGGGGACGTTCCTGGGCGAGATGGCGCTCCACGACATCGAGGAGCGGATGGAGGGCTCCCTCGACGGGGCCTTCGCCCGATTCCCACGCCTCGGCACCGCGCTGCTGCTGGCGGGGGCCACGTGGGCCTTCACCGCCGACATCGAGGTACCTACCGAATCGACGGACTGGGTGGTGAGGATCCCCAGTTACGAGGAAGGCCCGCTGCCCGAGGAGTTCCGCTCGCTGCTGCTGATGCTGGTGGGAGATGAGCCATGCAGCCACGTGGTGCGCGAGCAGTTGCAGGGCGCCGACGGCATGCTCTCGCATCCTGGAGCCGTGCCAGGCGGTGAGTTGAGCGTCGGTGATTCCAGCCAGGGCATCTACCCGCTGTTCCAGACGTGGCCCGTGCACGCCCGCTGGGAGGCGGAAGGGGTGCAGTTCACCCTGTCCCTGAACATCCTCGAAGGCCGGGTGAACGGCTGGTCGGTGGAGCAGGCCGAGGGTGACCCGGTGGTACCCGTCCTGCCCCATCCCGAACAGGTCACCATCGTCCACGACCGTGACCTGGTCGCAGAGATGTAGGAAGCTCAGTCCAGCATCCCGGCCTGGTGCGCGATCAGGACCAGACTGACGCGATCCCTGGCGCCCAGCTTCGCCAGCAGCCGGCCGATGTGCGTCTTGACCGTGCCCTCCGCCATGTAGAGCCGCTGCCCGATCTCTGTGTTGTTGGCGCCCTGCGCCACCTCCATCAACACCTCGTGCTCCCGCTCGGTCAGCGCCTCCAGCGCCGAGCCGTCACGTTCCCGCATCTCCAGGTGGGGGCGGAAGTGGTCGATCAGGCGGCGCGTGGCCGTCGGCGCCACGATCGCGCCGCCGGCGGCCACGGTACGGATGGCGGCCAGCAGGTCTTCGGGCAACGCGTCCTTCAGCAGGAACCCCGAGGCGCCGTTGCGCAGCGCCGCGAAGACGTACTCGTCGAGGTCGAAGGTGGTCAGCACCAGCACCTTGGTCTGGCCTCCCAGTTCCAGGATCCGGCGGGTGGCCTCAGTGCCGTCCATGACGGGCATGCGGATGTCCATGAGTGCCACGTCCACCGGTGTGGACTTCACCGCGGCCACCGCCTGGGCGCCGTCGGAGGCCTCGGCCACCACTTCCATGTCGTCGGCGGAATCGATGAGCATGCGGAAACCGCTGCGCAACAGGGCCTGGTCGTCGACCAGCAGAACCTTGATCATGAGTTCCTCATTCCATCCAGCTTCGGCCCAGTTGGGTGGGCCGTGGTATCTCTGCGTGCACCCGGTAGCCGCCGCCACTGCGCGGACCGGCGCTGAAGGTGCCACCCATGGCCAGGACCCGCTCGTGCATCCCCGGCACCCCCGCACCGACCCGGCCGGAGGGGGAGGCCTGGACGCCCAGCCCGTCGTCGGAGACGTCGATGGTGATGAACTTCGGGGTGATGTCGACGCGCACCGTCGCCTGGGCCGTGGGCCCGGCATGCTTGAGGAAGTTGGTGACCGACTCCTGCGCCACACGAAAAGCAGTCAGGCCGAGTGAGTCGGGGACCGCCGGCAGCTCGTCGGGCATCTCGAGCGTGATGCGGTTCCCTGCCTCGCCCAGCATCTCCCGGATCTGCGGCAGCGAGGGCGTCGGTCCGAACGACGGCTCCGATTCGCCACGCAGGATACCCACGATGCGGCGCATCTCGTGGATTGAGGTCCTGCTGGTCCGGGCGATGATGTCGAGCGCGTCCCTGGCGGCTTGCGGTTTCTTTTCGGCCAGCGCCCGGGCGCCCTCCGCCTGCACCACGATCACCGCCAGCGAGTGGGCCACCACGTCGTGCAGTTCTCGTGCCACGTCGGCCCGGGCCCGGCCCTCGGCCAGCTCCGACTGCTGTGCGCTTTGTTCGGTGCGGGCGCGAAAGGACTCCTCCGTCATCTGCTGCTCCAGCTGGCGGGACCTGAGGTACCAGGTGACGGAGCGACCGATCGACCACGTGGCTGCCAACAGGGAGGACAGCAGGACGAAACCCACCAAGCCGGCGAGGAAGCGTTGGTCGGGATCGAAGCCTGCCACCCAGCTGGCGGGCACGAAGACCGCTCCTGCCAGTGCCACGGGCCACGCCAAATATGCCGCAGGCCCGTGATGATGCCTGGCCACCGAGTACATCACCAGTAGTGCCACCACCATCACCGGCGTGGGTTGGCCCACCAGCACCACGAGCCCGATGCCGCCTGCGGCGCAGACCAGGCCCGCCGCCAGGGGCAGGAGACGGCGCACCACGAGGGAGGCGGCCATGACCAGTGAAAGAAGTGCTGTCTCCCACACCTGACCGACGGGGATCCCCGCCACCACGAGTGGCATCACCAGCACCACCGTCGCGATGGCGAATTCCGCGAGACCCATGCCCAGCCGACGCCGTCGGTCATGGAGGAGCCTCATCATGAACACCAGACTAGGCCCCGCAACCCTGTCAGCGGATCAGACCACGGCCCGCGACCGGGTCAGACCGGGGTCGTGATCAGCGTGGTGCGTTGTCTCGCGTGGCTTCGGCCCACAGCTCCCGGCGCTGCCTGGATCGCCGCCGGTCCAGGGCGCCGAACAGTGCGGCCCACACCGCGACGATGATGCCGACACCGAGCAGCTTGCGTTTCATACCTCAAGACCTTACAACCCCGGCGCCACATGGGCTGACGATAGGATGGCCGGCGTGACTGATGATGTGAGCGCCCCCACTGACTCCGAGCAGAGCGCCATCCGCAAGGACAAGCGCGCGCGGATGATGGCTGCCGGCACCGACCCGTACCCGGCGGATCTCAGCCGCGACCACACGCTGGCTGAGGTCCGTGAAGGTTGGAAGCACCTCGAGTCGGGACAGGAGACCGACGACGTGGTCACCATCGGGGGCCGGGTGGTGTTCGTCCGCAACACCGGCAAGCTCGCGTTCGCCACGCTGCAGGACGGTTTCACCCCCGAGGGCAACGGAGAACGTCTTCAGGTCATGCTCTCGCTCGCCGAGGTGGGTGAGGACGGGCTGGCGTCCTGGAAGTCCGACGTCGACCTGGGCGACCACGTCTGGGTAAAAGGACGGGTCATCGTCTCGCGTCGGGGCGAGTTGTCGGTGATGGCCAACCAGTGGCGGATGGCCTCGAAGGCGTTGCGACCGCTGCCCGTGCTGCACAAGGACCTCTCCGAGGAGGCGCGGGTTCGCCGTCGCT
>CAZPSO010000025.1:0-16680 GCA_964588895.1 uncultured Tessaracoccus sp. | reverse complement strand
GCGATGCGTTCTGGCGGACCGTGTCGGTGACCTCGAGGTAGTCCCCGGTGAGGAGGCCCTGGTATCCGTGCCGGTAGGCGATGATCTCCACCTCCGGGGCCAGTTCGGTGTAGCGCTCGACCAGGCCACCGATGGCGGAGGACAGGCAAGGAGCGAAGCCACCCGCGGTCAGGATGGCAACCTTGTTGACCATTGCGGAATCCTTTCGTTGATGCTGCAGGGACCACACTATTCCACCGCGCGACACCTCCACCAACCGTCTCCCCCCAGTGGTCTTCGTGGCGTCGGGTTCTCCACAGGGCAGGGGGCTGCGACCCCTTCGCATGGCAGGATCGGCGTCGTGGACCGGGACCAGCGTGGACTCAGCGGCAGCGTCCAGACGGCGCTGCTGCTTCCGCTTGTGGTGGGCTTGTTCCTTGCCGCATTGCAGTGGGGGATGATCCACTGGGCGGAGGCGACGGCGCTGTCCGCCGCGCAGGAGGCAGCTGTCTCGGCGGCCCGCGGCACACAGGCGCAGGGCGTGGCCAGCGCACAACAGCTGGCGGGCAACGGGTCACTTTCATCCGTCTCCATAGACGTCAGCAGGGGGACCACGACGGCGGTCTCGGTGGTGAGCGGCGAAGCCCTGCGGATCGTGCCGCTGATTGACGTCACCGTCGAGAAATCTGCCACCGTCACGGTGGAACGGGTGACCCGGCCATGACGCCCGTACCCGGTGCTGCCCACCAGCGGGGCCACGCGCCCGCCGTGGAGGCGGCCATCATCCTGCCCGCGCTCGTGATGGTCGTGGGTCTGCTCATCGTGGTGGCCCGGCTCGTGATCGCCGACCAGGCCGTCACCGCCGCCACCGGGTACGCGGCTCGGGCCGCGTCCATCGAGCGGTCGGCGGCCAGCGCCAGCGCGGCGGCCGAATCCGCGGTCACGGCCGGGTTGGCAGCGCGCAACATCACCTGCCGGAGCCAGTCGTTGTTGGTGGATGCCTCGGGCCTGCGGGCCCCGCTGGGGACGCCGTCGAGTGTGAGCGTCGAGGTCAGCTGCACCGTCGAACTCTCCGACGTGGCCTTTCCCGGCTTTCCGGGTTCGCGAACCATCACGGCCACCCGGACTTCCCCGGTGGACACCTACCGGCAGCGGTGAATCCCTATAGTTGGCCCATGGCACAGTACTTCGACGTTCATCCCGAGAACCCGCAGCCACGCAGCCTCACCCAGGCTGTGCGACTGCTCCAGGACGGCGGACTGGTGGCCTATCCCACTGATTCCTGTTACGCGCTCGGCTGCGCGCTGGGCAACGCCGAAGGGATCGAACGGATCCGGCGCATCCGCCAGCTGGACAACAAGCACCACTTCACTTTGGTGGTTGACGAGTTTGCTGCACTCGGTCCTTACGTTCACATGGACAACTGGGTCTTCCGCGCGGTCAAGGCCAACACTCCTGGCCGATACACCTTCATCCTCTCGGCCACGCGGGAGGTCCCGCGGAAGATGCAGCACCCCAAGAAGCGGTCAGTGGGTGTGCGCATCCCGGACCACCGAACCACCCTGGAGCTGCTCAGGACGCTCGGGGAACCCATGATCAGTTCGACGCTGCTGCTGCCCGGTGACGAGGAGCCGCCCATCGACGGGTGGTCCATCAAGCAACTGCTCGACCACGAGGTGGACGCCGTCATCGACTCCGGCGACTGCGGCGTGGAACCCACCACCGTGGTGGATCTGACCGGCGATGAGCCGGTGATCGCCCGCTACGGCGCCGGCGACCCGTCCCCCTTCGAGTAGCCGCCGTCGAGGCCATCATCCACTTTCGTGGGTGATCCTGCCTCCCATGAAGGTGCGCAGGACTTCCACGTCGCGCAAGCCGCCCGCCAGGAGCGATTCCCGGGATGCGCCGATCAGGACGACGTCTGCGGGCTGACCCACCCTGATCGTGGAGCGGACGCTGGCCCGCAACGCCTCCATCGGTGTGATCGCCTCCGCGGGTTCGTGGGTGCGGTTCACTGCGGCGTCCATCGACAGCCACGGGTCCAGCGGCGAAACCGGCGCGTCGGACCCGAAGGCAAGTTTCGCGCCCGCATCCAGCAGCGAGCGAAGCGGGAACACCCGTCGGCCGGCTCCGGGCCAGATTTCCGGAATGATGGGTTCGTCGTCGATCAGGTGGGACGGTTGGACGCTGGCCGTGATGCCGAGCGCGGCGAATCGGGCCAGGTCGTCCTCTGCGATGAGCTGGGCATGCTCGATGCTGCCCACCGCACCAGTGGCCTCGAAACTGTCCAGGGCACGCCGGCAGGCCATGTCCCCGATTGCATGGACGGCCACGTGGACACCGTGGGCGTGCGCCCGGTCGAGGATCTCTTTCAGTTGGGCTTCTGACCAATTGGCCTTGCCGTGCGGCAAATGGGGCAGCGGGTTGTCGTAGGCGTCGATGCAGTTGGCGGTCTTGGTGCTCATGGAGCCGTCAGCGATGACCTTCAACGGGCCCACCGTGAGGTTGGGCGCCACTTCCTGCCCGGAGTGCCAGCCCAGCTCCACCAGCCGATGCAGATCCTCGGGGTAGGTGGCGGCGTGCACGCGCAGGTCGAGGGGGGCGACGGCTGCGCGGCGCTGCCAACCGCCGAGCGCCCAGTCCATCTCGAGATCAACAATTCCGACCACACCTCGGGCCGCGGCCAGCGGGACGCTCTGGCGGACAGCCTCGTCGACGAACGCCTCCTGCGTCCGCATCAACTCACCGATGGCATGGAACGCCTCGTCCTCGACGAGGTAGCCGGTGGGGTGGCCGGCCGCCCCGGCCCAGGACAACCCTTCGGTGTTGCACCACACCGCATGCATGTCACCTGCGATCAGGGCCACCGGGCCATGGGTGACCTCGTCCAGGTCGGCGGCGGTGGGCGGGGCGTCCCAGGTCCCGGCGCGGAATCCGAAGCCGAGGACGAGGCCGGTCGAGTGCACTGACTGCACGATGCCCAGCAGGTCGTCGAGGTGGGCGGCGGGGCTGAGGTCCAGGCATGACTTGATCAGCGCGTGCGTGCTGAAGTGGGTGTGGGCGTCCCACAGCCCCGGCAACGCCAGTGCTCCGTCCGCGTCGACGTCGGCCACCCGGCCGCTGTGCGGTCCCACCTCGGTGATGACACCATCGGCGAAGCTGATGTCCGCCAGCCCGATCGCGGGGCCTAACCCCGGCAAGAGCCTGACCCTAGAGATTTTCATCCACCCAGTCCTTCTTCCAGTCCGGCCGACATCCTAGGACAGGGATAGGCTTGACGGCATGAGCACCAGCTTTCGACGCATCGGCCAGTTCCTGGTCTCACCCATCGGGCTGGGCGCCATGCCCTCAGGGGCAATCGGGAGGCACTGTGAGCCAAGACCCGAGGCGGCTTCGAACTGGGCCGGGAGCGTGAATGGACAAGGCAACGCACGTGGAAGACATTGAACATCGGGTCCGCGCCATCCGGCAGCGGATCGCCGCGGCGTGCGTGACGGCGGGACGCGAAGTGGACGAGGTGCGGCTGCTGCCGGTGTCGAAGACGAAGCCTTCGGTGGCGATCCTGGCCCTCCACCGCATGGGCATCAGGCGTTTTGGGGAGAACAGGATCCAGGAGGCTCTGGTCAAGTCCGGTGAACTGGCGGCCGAGGACATCGAGTGGGCCATCATCGGTCACCTCCAGACCAACAAGGCGCGGCAGGCGGTCACCTTCGCTTCGGAGTTCCAGGCGCTCGACTCGCTGCGCATCGCAGCAGAGCTTGACAAACGCCTGCAGGCCGCGGGCCGCCAGATGGATGTTCTGGTCCAGGTGAACTCCTCGGGGGAGCAACAAAAGTTCGGATTCAAACCCGAGGAGGTGCTGAAAGTCAGCCACGAACTCAGAGCCTTCGATGCGCTCAACATCCGCGGCCTGATGACACTGGCCGTCTTCGCCGACGACAAGGAGCGTGTCGGCCGGTGCTTCGGGGTGATGCAGGACGTTCAGAAGACGTTGCGGTATGCCGACGGAGGCGGATGGGACGAACTGTCGATGGGCATGTCGGGCGACTTCGAGCTCGCCATCGAGCACGGCTCCACGTGCGTGCGGATCGGTGAGGCCATCTTCGGCCCCCGAACCGACTAGACGGCCTCAGATGGTGAAGGGGGCTATGACGTCCCCGTCATCATCGGTGGCGTCGACGTTGCCTTCCTCCACCCCGCCTTCCGAGGTTTCGTCCAGATCCGCTCCCGTGCGCGGATCGACGGTGTCGTCGGCCAGTTCGTCCGGTCCCGGCGGGAAATGCTCGGTCATGGTTTCCTCCTGGGGTCTCGAGGGGCATCCAGCCTAACCCGCCGCCCGGATCAAGGGGACGAAATGCGCCGGTTGAACTCGTGCTGGGTGTAGATTCAACTGACCAGGCTCGCTGGTCGTTCGATCGGAGGTCATGGTGGCGGGTGGACTTGCAGCGCTGCTGGACGACGTGGCGATGATCGCCAAGATGGCCAGCTCCGCGGGAAGCAGGGCGGTGGGTGTCGTGGTGGACGACGCGGCCGTCACGCCCCGTTATGTGCAGGGAGTGGAGCCCGCCCGGGAGCTGCCGATGATCTGGCGGATCACCAAGGGATCGCTGCGCAACAAGCTCATCTTCATCGTGCCCGTGGCCCTCCTCCTGAGCCAGTTCGTGCCATGGTTGCTGCCGCCCCTGCTGATGCTGGGGGGTTGCTACCTGTGCTACGAGGGCGCCGAGAAGATCTGGGAGTACCTCAGCGGCGCCCACCGGGCCAAGCCCGTCGAGCCGGTCACCCTGAAGGGCAAGGAATTCGAGGACAAGATGGTGGGCGGTGCCATCACCACCGACTTCATCCTCTCGGCAGAGATCATGGTGATCTCCCTCAACGCCATCTCGGACGCCGACTTCTGGCCCCGCGCCATCACCTTGGTGGTGGTGGCCATCGGCATCACGGCGTTGGTCTACGGCGTGGTGGGCCTGCTCGTGAAGCTCGATGACATCGGCCTGAAGCTGATGGAGAGCGACTCCGGTGTCGCACGCTCCCTGGGATCGGGGCTGGTCACTGCGATGCCGGTGATCATGCGCATCCTCTCCGTGGTGGGCGTCGTCGCCATGCTCTGGGTCGGTGGGCACATCCTGATCGTGGGCGCCGGGGACCTGGGCTGGCACCTTCCACTGGATCTGGTGCACGCGGTGGCGGACCCCGCCCTGGCCGTGCCTGGCGTCGGTGGGTTCCTCGCCTGGCTCATCGACACCGTGATCAGCGCCGCCGTGGGTCTCGTGGTGGGCGCCATCCTGGTCACGATCATCCACTTCCTGCCGTTCGGGAAGCACCGCGACGTGCACGCCCCGGTCCACGCCGACGGGCAGGCGTCCGCCGACAACGGCTAGGAGGCTGCTGAGCAAGGCTGTTCTGGTTCTTCCCGGAGGCCGTCAGTGCGTCCACGCCCGCCACAGGGCGGCGTATTCCCCACCCTGGTCCATCAGCTCCTCATGGCTGCCCAGTTCGACGACCCGGCCGTCTCGCACCACCGCGATCCGGTCGGCGTCGTGGGCGGTGTGGAGCCGGTGCGCGATGGCCACCACGGTGCGTCCGGTCAGCAGGGAACTCATCGAGGACTCCATGACGCGGGCGGTGCGGGGGTCGATCAGCGACGTGGCCTCGTCCAGCACCAGGGTGTGGGGATCCGCCAGGATCAGGCGCGCCAGAGCCACCTGCTGCGCCTGCGCCGGTGTGAGGGTGTGGCTGCCGACACCCAGCCTTGTCCCCAGGCCATCGGGCAGCGCCCGGGTCCAGTCCTCGGCGCCCACCATCCGCAGCGCCCGCCACACCCCGTCGTCCCCGGAGCCGTCGCGGGCAAGCTCGATGTTGTCACGCAAGGTGCCGCGAAACACGTGGTGCTCCTGGGTCACCAACGCCACGTCGGAACGCAACCGCTCCAGCGGGAGGCGCATCAGGTCGACGTCACCCACCCGCACCGTTCCAGTGCGGGGCCCGTGGATGCCGGCCAGGAGTCGGGCCAGCGTTGACTTGCCCGAGCCGGACGGTCCGACGATGGCCAGGCGCTCGCCGGGGGACAGGTCCAGGTCGATGCCGTGCAACACGTCGTGACCGTTGCGGTAGGCGTAGCGGACGTCCCGCACCTCCAGCCGGTCGTGGTCCGGCTCGTCGTCGCCGGGTTCCCGGTCGGGAGGCACCTCCGCGATGCCCAGCAGTCGGGTGGTGGAGGCGATGCCCACCTGGAGCCGGTCGACGGTCTGCACCAGCAGGTCGAACGGACGGTAGAACGCCTCGATGTAGAGCATGGCTGTGGTCAGCTGGCCGATGGTGACCAGGCCTTGGGTGTGGAGCACCGCGCCGAGCACCAAGGTCAGGATCCGGGGGAGGGAGAACGCCATGTCCATCACGGCGAACAGTTGGTTGCGCAGGGTCAGTCCGTAGCGCTCGGCCTGGGCGGAGACCTCGATGTCGTCGATCGAGGCCTGACGCCGGTGCTCCTGCAAACCGAAGCTCTCCACCGTGCGGATGCCCTCCAGGGTCTCCGAGAGGGTGGTGTTGATCTGCGAGTAGGTGGCGCCCTCCAGGAGGTAGGCAGCCGGCGCCCGCCTGAGGTAGGTGCGCACCTGGATCATGGCCAGCCCGGCCATCACGAGGGTGGGCAGGGCCAGGGCCCAGGCGTTCAGGAGCATCGCGATGATGGTCAACGCCACCGTGGTGATGCCCACGATGAACTCCGGCAGGGCATGGCGCACCGCCCCGCTCATGGACCCGACGTCGCGGGTGACACGGGTGACCAGATCTCCGGTGCTGGCCGACTCAACTCTGCCGAGCGGAAGCGTCAGCACGGTCCGAATGACACGTTCACGGGCTCGGGCCAGAATGCCCTGGCCGAGGACGGCAGCCAGCCACTTGGCCAGGAAGGTGAAGCCAGCCTGCGCCACCAGGATCACCGTCACGGCCACCACGAACATGGTCACCGTGTCGGGCGGTGGCCGACCCCCTGCATCGAAGACCCGGTCCACCAGGTCGCCCAACAGCATCGGAACGGCCAGCGCTGCTCCCGCGGCGAGCACGTTGGCCACAATCACCAGGGCGAGCAGGCCGCCGGACTCCAGGAGCATGGCGCGCAAGAAGCCCACCACCGTCTTCGAGGTGGCCACGGGCAGCCCCCTCTTCGGGCTGAAAGCCGACGCCACGTAGTCCTCGGCCCGCTGCCGGCGGATCCGGTGACGTTGCCACAACTGTCGGCTACGCTCTCGCCACCCCACCGACCTACTGGGTGGACGCAATTGGTGGGGCACCGCGGGGCCTCGGGGGCTGTGTTCGCGCCAAGTCTGTTTCGACAGGATGCGCATGTCTGGGGTCACGATGCCGCCTCCTCTCCCCGGTGCACGACGCGGCGGTACGCGTCCAGTGATGCCAGCAGGTCGTCGTGCGTGCCGCACGCCACCACGCGGCCGGCCTCGAGGAAGGCCACCGCGTCGGCTTGGCGCAGCAGCAGGGGTGACACGGTCACCACCACGGTGGTGCGGCCGCTTCGGTGCCGGGGGAGTCGCGCCGAGATGAGGGCCTCGGTGTGGGCGTCCACGGCCGAGGTGGGTTCCACCAGCACCAGGATCGGGGGATCGGCTGCCAGCGCACGTGTCAGCACCAGTCGCTGCCGCTGCCCGCCGGACAGGCCGCGGCCGCGCTCGTCCAGCCGGCCCTGCCATCCGCCCGGCATGATCTCGAAGACATCCTCGGCGGCAGCCGCGTGCAGGGCGGCCTCCGCCAACCGGCGCTCCAAGACTCCATGGGGGTCCACGGCCTCCTGCAACGTCCCGGCGAAGACCTGGGCGTCCGTGTCGCTGACCAGCACCATTTCGCGCACCTGCTCCAGCGGCATTTGCGCCAGGTCGACTCCGCCCAGGGTGACACCCCAGTCGGCGTGCGCGGCGCGCGTGTCGCTGGCGGCCAGCGCTTCTCGCGCTCGCTGCAGGACTTCCTGCGCGCGACGTGCGGCCCGGCCGGTGGAGTCGGCATCGGCCTCGACAGGGGTGGCCACCTTCTCGGACCGGGGCAGGTAGCGGCCAAGTCGATCCGCCAGCGCTGCTCCCTGGTCGGGTTGTGCGCTGACCACCATCGTGAGGATCCCGGGCCTGACCTGCAGCCCGGAACGGGCGTCCACCAGTTCCCCGGCCGGCAGGCCCTCGATGCGATCGCGGGCGGGCCAGGGGGAGGGGCTGTCGAACAACCCGATGCTCTTGCGGGCGGAGACCCATGCCCGGGTGATCCGTTGGAAGGAGAAGAAGACCACGCGGATGGGGTGAATCAGGAACAGGGCATAGCCGAGGAACGTCACCAGCTCGCCAACGCTCAGGATGCCCGAGCGCACCTGCGCCACCCCCAGCGCCATTAGCAGGACCACGAAGAGGCCGGACAGCAGGACACCGGCGGCCTCGGACAAGGCTGCCCAGCCACCCGCACGCACGCCTGCATGGCGGACCTTCTGGCTCTGTCGAGCATAGTTGTCGCCGAAGATCCGCTCGCCGCCGATACCCCTCAAGATCCGCAACCCAGCCACGATGTCGGTGGCGATGGACGTGAGCTCCGAGTCGCGCGACCGCTCCCTGGTCTGTGCCGAGGTCAGGGGGCGCAGGAGGATCGAGGACACCAGCATGAGCAACGGCGCCACCAGCAGCACCAGGGCACCGAGTGGCAGCGACATCTGCAGCACGATCGCGGCCACCACCAGGTAGGACACCACGTTGCCGAACAGGTAGGTCACCGTGACCAGCAACTCGCCGAAGGTCTCGCCGTCGCTGCCGCTGACCGACAGCGCCTCCCCGGTGGGCACCCGGCGAGCCTGGACGTGGCCCAGCTGTGTGCTCTTGTTGGTCACGAGCCGGGTCTGGCCGTACGCGGCCACCAACCATGAGCGCACCGTGACGGTGTGGTAGAAGACGCCGACGGCGGCGCCGCCCACCGTCACCACCAGCAGGAGTCCCGCCCACAGCCCCAGGCGGGTGCTGTCGCCGGGCACGATGCCCTCGTCGATGGCGCGGCCGAAGATCCAGGGGGTCAGCGCCGCGGGCAGGCTCCACACCACGCTGAGGAGGCAGCCCACCACCACCAGGTCCTTCTGGGCGCCCAGCAACCAGCGCAGGAAACCCAGCGGGGAATCGGTGCGCGGCTTTTCGGACGAACCCGGAGTCCAAGCGGTGATCGCGGGCGGGAAGTCATGCATGGACGGTCTCCTGAGGGAGGGACCTGCGCTGGCGGGATGGTCAGCGGGCCGGGGTGGGTGGGAGGACGGGATGAGCGACTTCCGGCATGTTCATCGTGTCCTCCTTTCCCTCAGGGCCCCCGCTTCGGGGCAGCCCGGAAAACGCTAGCATCCCGGGACGGACTTGTATAGCACCGGCACCCAAATCGTTCATCCAGGACACCACTGGAGATCTCGGAGAAGTACGGGTCGTTGATGTCGTGGAAGAACAGCCCCACGGTGCAGGAGGCACCGGAGGCCAGGGAGCGGGCCTGCTCGTTGGCCACGTAGCCCAGGTTTGCGGCGATCCGGCGGACGCGTTCGACCATCTCTGCGCAGGCCCGGGGTTGTTCCGCACGGCATCCTTCATCAGATTCAAGTCCCCTTACTGGATATTTCCGTGAGTACACTGTGGCGCAGCAGCGCAACGTAAGCGCTTACGTTCGAGGAGGAACACCAGTGAGGACCATCAAGAAACTTGCCGCCGTGGGTGCAGTGGCCGCCCTGCTTGCCACCGGTGCGTGCAGCGCAGACGACGGTGGCAACGGCGACGGTGACGGGTCGGGACCCATCCGGATCGGCATCTCGCTGCCGTTGACCGGCGACTTCTCCGAGCCGGGCAAGGGGGTGCAGCGCGGCTACGAGGCATGGGCCGCCTACGTCAATGAGAACGGCGGCATGCTGGGGCGTGACGTGGAACTGCTGATTCTGGACGACCAGTCCAACGCGGACCGCGTCGCCGCCGACTACGAGAAGCTCATCAACGAGGACGGCGTGGACTTGGTGTTCGGTCCGTTCTCCACCCGGCTGGTGATCCCCGCCGCCCAGGTGGCGCAGGACTATGGATTCCTCTTCGTGGAGCCCGCGGGTGCTGCCGAGGACGTCTTCAACCAGGGCTTCGACAACCTGTTCTACGCCGCGCCCGCCGTGGCGCACGACCACTACAACCACTTGGCCGACTACCTCGAGGCGATGCCGGAGGGTGAGCGTCCGCAATCCGCCGCCGTCGCGGCCATGGATGACCCCTTCGCACAGGGCACCGCCTACGGCTTCCGTGACCGTCTGGCCGAGATGGGGGTGGAGATCCTGGTGGATGAGGTCTACCCGCCCAACACCACCGACTTCTCCTCGATCGCCGCGCAGATCGCGAACAGCAACGCGGACATCGTGATCGGCGGCACGCAGTACCAGGACGCGGTGAACCTCATCATCGCCCTGCAGCAGCTGAACTACCAGCCCCAGCTGGCCGCCTTCTCGACGGCTCCCACCAACCCGGAATTCGCAGTCACCTTCGGCGACGCCACCGAGGGCATCCTCGCGCCCACCGGTTACGACCCGGAGTCGCCGTTCGAGCGTAACCAGACCTTCGTCGAGTACTACACCGAGATGAACGGGGAGCAGCCACTGGAGGACGAGGCCAACGCCTGGACCACCGGTGAAGTGGTGATGGCCGCCGTCGAGGCAGTGGAATGCGCCAGCCCGGATCCGGAATGCCAGCAGTCACTGATCGACTGGCTCCGCGAGAACGAGGTGGACACCGTGGTGGGCCCGCTGAGCTGGGACGCGCAGGGCCGCCCCCAGTCCGGTCACCTGATCCAGCAGTACGTCGATGGTGAGATCCGGATCGTCCTGCCGGAGGATGCAGCGGAAGCGGACTTGGTGTACCCGAAACCGGAGTGGTGATGTCGCTCTTTGTACAGAGCCTCTTTTTGGGGATCCTGCTCGGTGGCCTGTATGCGCTGCTGGCAGCTGGGTTGACGATGTACTTCGGGGTCATGCGGGTGGTCATGCTTGCCCACTCCGCATTCCTGATCCTCGCGGCCTATCTGGCCTGGTGGTTCCATAGGACCACCGGGCTGGATCCCCTCATCTCCCTCCTGTTCACCATTCCCCTGTTCTTCTTCACCGGATGGGGTCTTCAGAAGTTTTTGCTCTCCCGGCTCAAGCCAGCCACCCTGACCATGATGTCGGTGCTGCTGACCTTCGGCGTGGCCCTCGTGATCGAGGGCATGTTGGGGTTCGTGTGGAGCGGCACGCAGCGGCGGATCCCGCTGTCCTACGCGGCCACCAGTTTCGGGCTCTTCGGCGCCCGTATCGCGGTCGTCAAGCTGATCGCCTTCCTGTTGGCCGTCGTGGCACTGACCGCCCTGTTCGCCATCCTGCGCTACAGCCGTTTCGGGCAGGCGCTGCGGGCCACCATCCAGAACAAGGAGGCCGCCGAACTGGTGGGAATCAACACCAATCGGGCCGCCGGGTTCGGGTTCGGGCTTGGCCTGGCCACAGCCGCGGTCGGTGGGACCGCCCTGGCGCTGGACGCCACCATTTACCCGTCCCTGCACTGGCACTGGATCGGCCCCCTGATGGCCATCATCGTGGTGGGGGGGCTGGGCAGCGTTCCCGGAGCGGCGATCGCCGCCATGATCCTGGGCATCACGCAGTCGCTGTTGCAGATCCCGCTCGGAACCACGTGGGCCCAGACCGTGTTCTACGTGGTGCTGTTCCTGACGCTGGTCTTCCGGCCCAACGGATTCTTCGGAGGTCGTCTTGCAAAGCGATTCTGATGTGTTGGCGGCCAATCGCCGCATCAGCCTGCTCTTCCGGTGGGGAAAAGTGGCCCTGGTGGCCCTGCTGGCCGTGGCCATCCTCGGATTCCCCCTGCTGGGGGTCAACTCGTTCATCATGTCGGTGGCCGTCGTGGTCATGAGCTACGCCTGCTTTGCCACCGGGTGGAACTTTTCCGGCGGCTTCACCGGCTACATGTCGTTGGGGCACGCCAGCTTCACGGGGCTCGGTGGGTACGCCACCGCCCTGCTCATCATGCGTCTCGACGTGCCTCCGTGGCTGGCGCTGTTCCTCGGCGCCCTGATCGTGGCGGTGGTGTCGATCCCCATCGGATTCGCCGCCCTGCGTGTCCGGGGCGCCTCGTACGTGATCGTGACCCTCGCGCTGGTGCTGATCCTGCTGCTGGTGTTCCAAAGCTGGTCGTCGGTGACCGGCGGCTCCAACGGTCTGCGCGTGCCGCGCCCCTTCGCGCCCGAGGTGCTCCGGCCCGAGCAGCACCTGCGGTTCTATTTCTTGCACGTCGCGCTGCTGGTGATCATGCTGGTGCTGTGGTGGGCCATCGACCGGTCCCGCTTCGGCGCAGGCCTGCGCGCCATCCGCGAGGACGAGGACAAGGCACAGAGCCTGGGTATCCCGACTTTCAGCTACAAGCTGGCCGTCTTCGCCATCTCCGCCTTCTTCACCGCGCTGGCCGGCGGGCTCTACGCCCTGTGGTTCGGGTTCCTGGACCCGATCTTCCAGTTCTCCATCCTCATCGGCTCCTACATGATCCTCATGTCGCTGGTGGGTGGCATCCGTTCCGTGTTCGGTCCGGTGCTGGGAGCCATCGTGGTGGGCATCGGCCTGGAGTTCTTCAAGGCCCAGTACGGCGATACGCAGTTCCACCTGGTGGCGCTCGGTCTCCTGCTGGTGGTGGTGGTGCTCCTGATGCCCGAAGGCATTATCCCCACCCTCGCCCAGCAACTGAACAAGCTCCGCCCCACGGCCACCTCCATCCGGGAGGAGAGCGCCGAGGAACTGGAGGAACGCCGTCGCGCCGAGGCGCTGCGTCAGGCCGAGGACATCACGTCCACACCGGGAGGTATCCAATGACCGAGACCAGACACGTATCCCACGTGGCGGTGGACCCGCCGGGTGAGGTGGGGCTGTCGGTACGGGAACTCGACAAGTCCTTCGGCGGGGTCCACGCCGTCGACCACGCGTCCGTGGATTTCATCCATGGCAAGATCAACGCCCTGATCGGGCCCAACGGCTCGGGGAAGACCACGTTCTTCAACTGTGTCACGGGCATGATCAAGCCCGACGGCGGCTCCGTCCACTACCGGGGCCGTGACATCACCCGCAAGTCGGCCAACCACGTGGCCTCCGCAGGCATGGGCCGCAGCTTCCAGCTGTGCCGGATCTTCCCCCGGATGACCGTGCTGGACAATTTGCTGGCCGGGGTGCGGCCCCGCGGGGTGATGGACTTCATCACCGCCGCCAGGAAGCCCCAGGACCTGACGAAGGCACGCGATCTGCTGGCACGTGTCGGCATCGACCATCTGGAGAGCTCCGAGGCACGCGACATCAGCTACGGGCAGCAGAAGCTGATCGAGCTGGCCGGCGTGCTGATGACCGACCCGGAGACGATCATGCTCGACGAGCCCGCCGGCGGCGTCAACCCCGCCCTCATCGAGCGGATCGCCATGCTGATTCGGGAACTCAACGCAGAGGGGCGCACTTTCATCGTCGTGGAGCACAACATGGAACTGGTGATGAGCCTGAGCGACCATGTGGTGGTCCTCGACCGGGGCGCCCCCATCGCGGCCGGTCCGCCGGATGCGGTCCGCAACGACGAGGCCGTATTGGAGGCCTACCTTGGTGTCTGAGAATCTTCTGGAACTGAACGACATCCAGGCGGGCTACGGCCGCGCCGCGCTCGTGCTGCGCGGCCTCACCGTGCACGTGCCGGCGTCGAAGATCGTGTGCTTGGTGGGCCCCAACGGGGCGGGCAAGTCGACGGTGCTGAAAGTGGCCTCCGGCATGCTCCATCCCCGCTCGGGCGAGGTCATCGTCGACGCTCAGGTGGTCACTGGTCAGGGACCTCAGCAGATGCTGGCCAGCGGCTTGTCGCACGTCATCCAGGGACACAGCGTGTTCCGCGAGATGACCGTCGGCGAGAACGTCCGGCTGGGAGCGTTCTCGGTGCGGGACAAGGCCTTCATCGAGGAGCGTCTGGACTACGTCAAGAGCCTGTTCCCGCTGGTGGCCGAACGCTGGGACGCCCTGGCCGGCGCCCTGTCGGGCGGCCAGCAGAAGCAGGTGGAGTTCGCCCGCTCCCTGATGGTGGACCCGAAGGTCATGCTGCTCGACGAACCGTCGATGGGGCTGGACCCGAAGGCGACGGGGGTGATCTTCGAGCAGATCGTGCGCATGCGCGATGCTGGCACCGCGGTGCTGGTGGTGGAGCAGAACGCCCGCCGTGCGCTGGAGATCTCCGACATCGGGCTGGTCCTGGACCTGGGCAAGGTGCACATCAGTGGTCCGGCCCAAGAGTTGCTGGCCGACCCCAAGCTCGGCGAACTCTACCTGGGAGGTCGTCCCGCCTGATCCATGCCTGCCGGCTTGCCGACACTCGTCGCGCGGACCATCCGGTCCATCATCGAGTTGCCCCAGGTGGGCCCGCTGGGTGCACGCAGCCCGTCGGCGACGAACCCGCCTCGCCGATAGAACCGCACGGCACGCTGGTTGTCGGAGAACACCCACAGGTAGCCGTGCTGGTGGGGGACCAGGAGTTCCAGCATGTGCTGTGCGAGCCCGCTGCCGTGGAGGCCCGGGACCACGTAGAGATGGTCGATGCACCACGTCGTGGCCGGGGGCCGCCACGCGTCGCCCAGCACTTGGTGTTCCCATTCGTCGACGCCGTCGCCGGCCGAGGCCACGGCCACCATGGTGCCCAGGTGCGAGCGGGCCACCCAGTGCTGGCGGAAGGGAGACTCGTCGCGGGTGCCAGCCAGCGCGGCCTCGTGGATCTCTTCGCGCAGGGCGCCGCAGCGCTCCTTGAACTCGGCACGGCGCTGCGGGGCGAAGTCGGGGTCGAACAGGTGTGCGTAGGTGATGTTGAGCAGGTCGATGTGGAGGTGCACGTAGTCCTCGACATCGTCAAAGGTGGCCGGCGAGATGGTGATGTGCCCGGTGGGGGCTTCCACCACGTGGTGTGGCGGCAGGGCCTCGACAGCGAACATCCACACATCGTAGTTGTCCGTCCCCCAGGCACGTTGGCCGGGCCCGGTCACTACGCCCGGTCACCTTCAAGTTGCGCCTGGAGGTGGGGCCAGATGGTGTCGGCCCATAGCCGGTGGCCACGGGCATTGGGATGGAACAGGTCGCGGGAGACGTAGCCGGCGGTGTATCGGAACGGCCACAGGGGGCGGGTGGTCTCGTACAGGTCGGCGAAGCCGAGCCCGTGTGCTGTGGCGATTCGACGGGTGGCGCTGTTGGTTTGCTGCACGCGGCCTTCAAACGGCCAGTGCCCGAAGCTCGGCACCGCCCCGACGACGGCATGCGGGGGCAAAGCCTGCACGATTTTCGTCATGCTGGTGGTGAACTCCTCGACCGGGTAGGGCCGGCGCAACGGGGCGAAGGCGACGTCGTTGGCTCCCACCACGCACGTGATGAAGTCGGGGGCGGGGAGGGTGGGTAGTTGCGGGATCTGGCGGCGCAGCAGGTCGGCCGCCCGTTCGCCGCTGACGGCCAGGTTGATCACCCTGATGGACCGTCCCGTGGCCCGCATCAGTCGGGAGGTGAGCAACCCGACGTAGCCCTGTTGGGGATCGGGCGCGCCGACGCTCAGTGCCGCCGAGTCACCGAGGACGATGTAGGTCAGCTCACCTGTGGTGGGGGAGTGCCAGTACTCCTGGTACGCCCTTGCCTGCCTGATCACGGACCCGAAGATGCGCCGATTCAATGTGCCGTCCACTCGTGTTCATCATGCCGGACATGCCCGACATGGTAATCGGAAATGGTGTGATTCCCGATTTCCTCACAGTGGGCGACTGACCTGACAGTCTTGTCCCATGGACAACGTGAATTCCCCCAGCCCCGAGACCGCCGATGATGTGGATGCCCGCCAGGTGGAGGGGGCGCAGTTGCAGGAGTCCAAGCAGGAGGCGAACCGCACCAATCCGGACGTCACCCACGACGAGGCAACTGAGGAGCAGGTGCCGGCGGAGGAGGTCGAGTCCTTTCAGCAGTGGGAGCGTGACGAGACCAGCGGGAATCGGTAGAGCGCTGGCGCTGGCCTGAGACGATGCGCGCCCGCATGCGGGCGCGGGCTATCGTCTGCTGTGCCAGCGCGTTCACGGGGAGTTCACCAGAAACGCCCGCTTCGTTCATGTGCGCTCCCTAGGTTCGCCGACGGACGCCGTTCCGGCGCTCAAGCAACTGTCAGAAAGAGAAATCGATGCGTACCACGCCAAGGTCCCGACCCCTTGCAGCCATTTCTTCCGCCGTAGTGCTGGCCATGTCGCTGGCTGCGTGCTCCAGCGACGACGGCGGGGACGTGGCTTCGGATGGGCGCTCCGGCGAGATCACCGTCGCCTGCACGGTCGACGAGGTGCTCTGTGCGGCCTGGGCCGATGCGTTCGAGGCCGACTCCGGCGTCACCACCAACTACGTGCGGCTCTCCTCCGGCGAGGCCGTGGCCCGGTTCCAGGCCGCCGGTGACAACCCCGAGTTCGACGTGTGGCACGCCGGTCCGGTCGACGGCTTCATCGCCGCCACGGAAGCAGGCGTGCTGGAGGCCTACGAGTCGCCCAGCGCCGAGGACCTGAGCGACGAGGTCACCGATCCCGACAACATGTGGAACGGCGTCTACCTGGGCGCCCTGGGCTTCTGCTCCAACACAGACCGCACCGAGGAGCTCG
>CAZPSO010000024.1:0-16706 GCA_964588895.1 uncultured Tessaracoccus sp. | reverse complement strand
ACAGGGCCGCGTCTTTGCCGAGGGCCGGTCCTGGTGGCAGGCCTGGCCGGACCAGACCGACTTCGAAGCGAGCTACGGCACGCTCAGTCTCAACACCGGTGTCGCCGGGGTGATCTGGTACCTGGACCAGGCCCTGCGCCACCAACCCGAAGGGCCGACAGCCGACGCACGCAGGACCCGGGTTGAAGAAGGTCTGGCCCATCTCGCGGCCCACTGGCAGGACGAAGCCGGCAACTACTACTCGCTGCCTTTTGCCGCCACCGGCTTCTACGGTGGACTGGCCGGCATCGGGGTCGTCCTCGCACAGCTGGCACCCCGGTATCCACTGGCGGCCCGTCTGGCGCCGCAGGTCCTGGACGCCGTGCTGGCCCGTCGGGACCAGGCAGGGGTGCGTTGGTCCACCACCAGCACGCTGCTCGGCGACGGGGGCGTCATCGTGTCCCTCCTGGCGGCAGCTGAGTGGCTGGGCCAGGACCGGTACCTCGAGGCCGCTGTTCGTGCTGGCGACGACATCGTGGCCGAGGAGCGCCCCCAGGAAGTTGGATCCGCCTGGCCCGGTGTCGACCCGCAGATCCTGGGAATGCCCGCCGACGTCGTCCTGGAGGGTTTCGAGACCGGCTCCACCGGCGTCGCCTACGTGTTGGCGCAGCTGGCCCGGGCCACCGGTGAAC
Organism: uncultured Tessaracoccus sp.; assembly: GCA_964588895.1. Classification (GTDB taxonomy): domain Bacteria; phylum Actinomycetota; class Actinomycetes; order Propionibacteriales; family Propionibacteriaceae; genus Arachnia. The sequence goes on along the minus strand of CAZPSO010000024.1, from coordinate 16,035 downwards.
AGCGCTTCATCTCCGCAACGGACCGCGCCCTGGCGCACATCAACACGCTCGCCGTCACCCACGGCGACGGTGCGCTTCTGCCGGGCCGCGCCGGCAACTACTCGTTCGGGTACTGCACGGGCAGCTCCGGCATGATTCGCGCCTACGTCGCCGGTCATCGAGCCACCGGCAACCCCGAGCACCTCGAGTGGGCGCTGCGCTACGGCAGGGGCATCCTCCGCAGCGGCGTCCCCGGCCGGACCACGCCGGGCAACCAGTACCTGCTGCACCAGTGCTGCGGGTCGGCGGCCGTCCTGGAGTCCTTCATCGGGCTGTATCAGGAAACAGGCGACCCGCTGTGGCTGGAGGCCGCCCGTGCTCAGGCTGACGACCTCCTGGTCCGCTCCGTGGCAGATGACCGCGGCCGTCGCTGGTACAGCGAGGCATACCGCCTCCCCACGGGGCAGCTCAAGGCGGAGGTGGGTCACCAGGTGGGGGCATCGGGGATAGCACTGGCGCTGCTGCACCTCCTGCAGGTGGAAGAAGAGTCGGGAATCATCGTGCGCCTGCCGGATGATCCGTTTCTGGACCGCAAATAGACCCCAACCCTCCGGCTGTCGGGTCACTGCGGCCCTGCAGGATGGCTGTCTCCAGCGGTCATCCGGGGGAAGGCCCGGTTTTTCCGCGTCACGGCAGGGTCTGGCGCGAGTATCATGAGGTACTCAGTTGAGACGGGGGGATCAATATGAGTCGCCAACCGTCATGCGCAGTCCACACCGGCATGCACACGATGCTGCAGCCGGGTGCCGATGCGTTGCGTGCGCAGGGTTATTCCTCCTCCGGGCGCGTCCTGCATCTTCTGCTCCGCCCTCACACCGGTGTCCAGGAGTTCGAAGAGCTCCTGCGGGAACCACTCGGCATCAGCGCCAGCGGACGGTGGTTCACCCGGTCGGCCAACGTCGGCACGGGCCTTGTCATCGGCGGTGCTGCGTTGATGTTCCTGGCGCTGATTGATCTGTTCAGCGAACTCATAGGGGTGATCGTGAGTGAGCAGCGTCCGCCCAGCCAGTGGCACCTCCTCCTGCTCGTCGCCACCTTTCTTATCGGTGCTGCCATAGTCAGCTTCGCGCCCCAGCTTCTGGCGGGGGACGACAGCAGGCTGCGCAGGCTCGTCTCCCGTTGGTTCGATACTGAGGAACGGACGATCAGCCGGATCAACAAGCGCTTGAAGACTACGGGCCAAACGCGCTTCGGATGCGTCGTGATCTGGAACGCTGCCGAGCCCACGTCCCTGGGTGTTCGAAGCCTGCTTGCTTGCTTCGACGATGTGGCCCTGGACCTGGAGCTGCGTGTTCACGGCGATGAGTTGGCGCTGGTCCACTCCATGGTGGAGGCAGGGCAGCAGGTATCGATCGGCGTCCACGGTCCTCACGCGCAGCACTGGGACGCTGAGCAGCCAAATGCGGTCGGTGATGGGACCTCCCTGGTGCTCGAAGCCAGTCTCGGCTGGGAGGCCACGCTCATGCTGCGAGCAGTGCTGGCGGCCTCGACAGTGACGGCGGCCAGCGACTGGCGGGATGCCATCCGGCATTCGGGCGCCTTCGCACACGGCTCCGTCTCAACCTCGCTGGCAGCATCGTTCTTCGTGGAGCACGCCACCGATTCAGAAGCGGTACAGGGATTGCCCGCTGAAAAGTGGCTCCACCGTTTCATTGCGGACTACCGGATCCTCCAGCACGGATATTTCGAGGGAGAGCTGCGCTACGTCGCCGAGCCCGATGTAGGCAAGCACACGACCCAGGAAGTCAGCGTTGCGGACACCCATGAGCGTCTGATCACTGGCGAATCGGTTCCGAACGACGCCGAGGACGTGGTCCGGGCGTTCATCAGGGTGCTGCATGTGCCCGCCCGGGATTGGTCCGGACCCGGTTTCGAACGTCTGTTGAACGCCTTCGTCGCACTCGCCGACAATCGTGCCCATTACCGCGGATTCCAGGTGCTGGCCCAGGTGATCAAGAGTGAAATCGAGAGGTCTCCGGCGGATCGGAGGCTGCTGCCGGCGCTGAGACTGCCCTCCCTCATGCGTCTTCAAGAGGTCCTCGGAACGGCAGGCGAACAGGAGCTTGCCATCAGGATCGCCCGCTGGCTGGCTCCCTACACGGGACGAGATGGAGCAATTCAGCGGGCACGGCTGCTGGAGAAACGGGGCCGATACGACGAAGCCCTCCGTGAATGCAATCTGGTGGAAGACGTGGCTGACCCCCTGATCCGGCAACTGGATGCAGGCGAGGCTGCCCGGTTGGGCGCGGAGGACTTGTCCTTCGTCAACGATTTCTGCCGCACACAGGCCTGGCTGCGCATCAGTGCCGAGCGCGAAGATCCGGGATGGGCTGCATCCGTCGCGAGGACATACATGCACCGGCTCGACCAGATCGCCGACGCGTGGCCCGGCCAGCGCGACCCCATCCTGACCCACGAGCGCCAGAACTATTGGGCTCTCCTGCACGAGTGGGAAGGAGATCGTCACAGCGCAATCAGACATCATCGTTTCGCGATCGAGCTGCCGGCAGTACCCATCAACAAGGTGCTGGGCTCGACGATCAACATGGGCCGGACCATGAGGGACCTCGCCATGGAGCCCGTCAGCGCCGCACCAGAATCCGCGGGCGAGGACGTCTGGCGACGGGCCCGGGAACAACTCCGCGAAGCGGAGGACACAGTCCTCAAGGGCTACGAGGGCAAAATGCAGATCGGAGACAACAACGATGTCCCCATCGGAGCCCACAATCTCGCGCTCACCCGCCTGTACCTGGCTGGCGTGGCGTCCCGGCTCGGGGAGGACCCAACGGTCCCCGCCTTGGCCGGACTCGAGGCCTCGCGACATGGACTGGAGGTGCTTGCGTCCACCGGATCGGTCCGGAAATGGCAGATGCTCCTCGAGGAAGGACGTCTGGCCGCAGCTCTCGCGGGTGTTGTCTGGCAGGAACCGACGCCTCCCTCAGCTCCACAACCCCTGTCACGCAGCGACCAGAATCACATGGCTCTGGCGCAGGCAGTGAGCGGTTCACCTGACCCGATGCGTTAGCTGCGCTCAGGTCGGGCCGCAGTCTCCTGATCGGGGTCCTGGAACCGATAGCCACCGTCTCGCTCGGCCCACGGGGATGGGGCAGTCAGGCTCCAAAACTCTTCAGCGAACGCTTCGCTGCGGGCGGTCACGGCCTCCATCACCCGACGGCGGTAGCGCGTCGGCAGCACGATTCTGCCTTCCGTTGCTTCACAACGGTGCTCCGGGCGCCCCCGGGCCGTGAAGACGCGCCCGTTCAGGGCAGCAGAGGTCTGGATGTGTTCCGTGACATCGATCACATCGTACTGGGCCTCACGTCGGGCGACGGTGGCGAGTTCGGTGCCGGAAACCTCGATGAGCACCCCATTCACCTGCGCCCCGGGTACTCGTTGCACGTCGAGAAAGGCCGCGAGTTCCACGCCACCGTCGTCGAAGACGACAGGAATCGCGATTCCCCAGTCCCTCTGATAGCCGTGCAACGTCGCCGGCATGAGGTCCCGTGCCATTACTTCACGGGAAAGGGTTCGCGAAATGCTCGACACAGAAATCAGGGAACCGTATCCGAAGATGTGCACTGCGTACTGCTCACTCATCATCTTCAGGGGGAACCGTTCGAAGGGACCTCCCGAAACCGGTGCGGTGGAGTCCTTCGGCGGTCGGGAACGTGCTGAGATCCTCGAGGAGCCTGCCGGCGTACGGCGGGTCAGGATCTGGCCCGCTCCCGCGGCAGTGAAGATCGTACGGATTCTGCACGGGGCAAGTCTTTCACACCGGTTTCGTCCGGCTACGGACCAGGTCGGTCACTCTCGTGAGGACCACCCTCGGTGATCGAGTAGGAGGCAGCGGAGGCCTACGCGGCTGCCGATGCCGCGCAGGGCGGCAAGGTGGCCATCGTCTGGGAGGATTGACCTGGCGCACAACACCCACCCCAAGGGAGAGACATGTCCAACCCGACCCCTCCGGTTCGTCGGATCACGGCCGTCGCGCCGCCGGCCGTGAGGAGGGGACACCTCTCCCTCGGCGAACCCGCCACGACGCCGGACCGCATTGACGTCACCAGCCGCTACCTGGAACGCGATGGCCAGCCCTGGTTTCCCGTCACCGGGGAAATCCACTACTCAAGGATTCCCCGGGACCGCTGGGCGGAGGTCCTGGGCCATGCACGGGCCGGTGGTCTGGACTCGGTGGCCAGCTATGTGTTCTGGCAGGCCCACGAGCCGGCCCCAGGCGAGTTCTGCTGGGAGGGCAATCTCGACCTGCGCGCGTTCGTGGAATTGGCGGCAGAATTCGGGCTGGACGTCATCGTGCGCATGGGGCCGTGGGCCCATGGCGAGGCCCGCCACGGGGGATTCCCCGACTGGCTCCTGGAGCTGGGGCTGAACCTCCGCACCAATGATCCCGCCTATCTGGAACTGGTACGTCGGCTGTACTCCGCGATCGTCGCCCAAATCCGAGGATTGACCCACCGCGAAGGCGGACCGGTCGTCGGGGTGCAGATGGACAACGAGCTCTACGACCAGCCACACCACCTCGCGACGCTGCGGTCCATGGCGGAGAGCCTGGGCCTGGACGTTCCCATCTGGACCGCCACCGGTTGGGGCGGCGCGCATGTGCCCGAGACCCTGCTGCCCGTCTACAGCGCATACTCGGAGGGGTTCTGGGAGGAAACCGACGTCGAATGGCCGGCGTTCGCGGCCTTCCACTTCCGCTATGCGGAGGTGCGTGACGACCTCACCGTCGGCCAGGACCTGCGCGAGGCGCTGGACGGCATCACCCTCGACTCTGGCGAGGTCCTTGCCCTCAAGGACGACGACGCCCTGCCCTTCGCCACGTGCGAGCTGGGCGGAGGCATGCACGTCGCCTACCACCGCCGGCCGCTCGTCGGCTCCAGGGACATCAGCAACCTGGCCTTGGCCAAGATTGGCAGCGGATCCATTTGGCAGGGCTACTACATGTACGCAGGCGGGACCATACGGGTGGGTGGCAACGGTCCACAGCAGGAGTCGCATGCCACCGGCTACCCCAACGACGTCCCCACCCGCACCTACGACTTCTACGCCCCGATCGGCGAACACGGCCAAATCCGGGACCACCACCACCTCCTGCGCCGCCAGCACCTGTGGCTGCAGCTGGATGGTCCCGCCCTGGCTGAAATGACCACGACGGTGGGCGGGGGCAGTGAGGACCCGACCGAACTCCGCTGGTCGGTGCGATCGGACGGATACCGCGGCTACCTCGTCCTCACCACCTACCAGCCGCCGAAGCGTCCCATCGAGCCGCAGCCGGGTGTCTCCATCACCCTGGCCTTCGAGGACACCACCATCACGGTGCCGTCTGCTCCGGTGGATCTGCCGGAGGGCATCTCTGTCGCCTGGCCTTTGCAATTCCCGCTGACGGACTCGCTCGTGCTGCGCAGCGCAACTGCGGAGATCCTGACCCGGATCTCCGATTCCGAGGGCGAGGTGGTGGTCATGTCCGCGACACCCGGCATCGAAGTCGAACTTGTCCTCGAGGGTGAGGTGGCAATCTCCGGGGCCGGAGTCGCGGAGCTCGCCGACGGCGTCACCATCGTGCGACTGGCTCAAGAGCCAAGCCCGACATGTGTGGTTGGCCTGCCTGGGGTGCGGGTTCTCATTCTGGATGACGCGGCGGCCAGCCAGCTCTATCGCCTGCACTTCGCCGGAGCTGACCGGCTGGTTCTGGCCGACGCACCGGTCTACGTGCAGGGCCACCAGCTGATCGTCCATCCCGACGCCGACCGGGTCACGCTCGCGTTCCTCCCGGCGCCGGATGGACTGGCCAGTGACGAGGCCCGGATCCAGCAGGGCGCAGACATGGGCCCCTGGTCCGTCTGCGAGCTTGAGGTCCCCGGAACTGGTCACCAGCAGCTGCTGGCCGGCCTTCGTCCCGAGGCTCCGTCCCCGCCCGTTCCCGCTACGGGCGGTCCCCTGAATCGACTCTCGGCGCCCACCGACTTCTCGGGCGCGGCCAGGGTCCTGGTGGACATCCCGAGGGAGTTGCTCGACGGCACGGACCGTGTCCTGCTCCGCGTGAGCTGGACCGGTGATGTCGGCAGGGCCGTCCTGGCCGGCGAGGTCATCAGCGACCACTTCTGGTACGGCCGGGCCTGGGACATCGACATCACCCCCCACCGCGCCCGGCTGCTCGGGCAACCGCTGGAGTTGCAGCTCTTCCCGTGGCGCAGGTCGACGGGCGTGTGGGTGGATCCGGCCGTGCGGGACGTTGCCGACGGCATCACCATCGCCTCCATCGACGTGGTCCGCGTGCCCCGGGTGGCCATCTCCGCGGGGTAGCCGGCGGTCAGCGGGAGGCCCGGAACTTGCGCGGTGACATCCCGTTGACGCCGGTGAACTGCCTGGTGAAGTAGAGGGGATCGGCGTAGCCCACCAAACGGCCGATGTGGGCGATCGGGTAGTCCGTGGTGACGAGGAGTTCTCGCGCCTTGGCAGATCGCTGACGCTTGATGTACTCACTCACGCTCATCCCCACGTCAGCCTTGAAAATCGCCGCCATGTGGGAAGGGCTGAGGTTCACGAGCTCAGCCAGGTCCTCCAGGTAGATCCGGGAGGTGAAGTGCTCCCGGATGTAGGTCCTGATCAGATCAATGCGGTCGACGGAGCTTGGCCGGCCGCTCGGACGTTGCGAGGCAAGTTGCGTGAGCAGGTGCCACGCGATGCCGCTGCCGGCAATCACCGTCGCAAGCGTCTCCTCCTCTTCATACGCGGTCAAGGCCTCATCGATCAGGGCAGTCGCGGAGACCACGTCCTTGACAGCGAACACCGGGCTGCTATTGGCAGCATGCACACAATCCACGAGCTCTCTCGAAGCCGACCCCTCGACGTGCATCCACCAGATCGTCCAGGGATTCCGGGAATCGGCCCTGTACGCGTGAGGTGTGTTCGCCGGAATCACTGTCGCCTGCCCGGAGACCATCGGCCATGACCGCGATCCCATCTGGAGGTGCCCCCGGCCGGCCACGCACAAGATGATGATCGCCGTGGGTGTCCCCGCCGGCCGGTTGCGGCCATGGGCCACCGCGTGGGGAAAGTAGCCCACATCGGTGATCAGCAGGGCTCGAGTGACGGGACGGGTCAGGACTGATTGCAGCGCGGGCCGGGCCAGGACCCTGAGCCGCTGCCCCGGGAACCCATCATGGATGAGCATCGAATCGTCCATGTTCTCCATTGATCTCCCCATTAACACTGGCTCAAATTCCGCCTACCATCGTGACATGTTCAATGTAGAACACCGCGAGGTGCTTGGGCACAGGTCCCCGAAAGGCAACGCCGCGCCCCAGCACCCCATGTGGGAGGACATCCACCTGCAACAGGAGTGTTCTGCCATGTTCCTGAATCCCACCCAAGTCTGAAGCAATCCAAAGGAGGAACCATGTCATCACCATCCTTGTCGCGGCGAAGCATGCTTTTCGGGTCCGCGGGCCTCGCGGGGACCGCCTTGTTGTCCGCCTGCGTCACCGGCGGATCAGAACCCGAGCCGGAGACCTCGCCCGGAGCCACGGGCGGGGCCGATCCGTCCGCGCCCGCCAGCGCTGTCGTCCTCCAGTCGTCGCTCTCCGACCCGGCTCCGAGGGCTGCCCTCACAGGAATCGTCGATGACTACACCGATGGCGACGTGACGCTGAACACCGTGGCGATCGAGCAGTACCGCGCCCAGCTCTCCACCTACCTCACGTCAGCCAATCCTCCTGACGTACTGACGTGGTACGCCGGATCCGTGGCACGGGATTACGCGGCAGAAGGGCTGCTGCTCGACCTCTCCGACATGTGGACGGGTGACGGCGTGGCTGCGAACTTCTCGGAGGGCCTCCGTGAGCTTTCCACCGCGGACGACGGAACCCAGATCTTCATGCCCACCAACTACTACTGGTGGGGCATTTTCTATATGAAGTCGCGATTCGAGGAATGGGGCGTTGAGCCGGCGGAGACGTGGGACGACTTCCTGGCCATGTGCGAGACCCTTCAGGGCCATGGCGTCAGCCCGCTCGCGAACGGGATCGGCACCACACCCTGGATGGCCTCGGGATGGTTCGACTTCCTGAACCTCCGCGTGAATGGGGCGGAGTTCCACCGGGAACTCCTGGCCGGCAACCACTCGTTCGACTCCGCTGAGGTGCGGGAAGTGATGGACCGCTATGCCGACCTCATCCCCTTCTTCGACCCCAACATGACGTCCTACGCGTGGCAGGAGGCCGTGACTCCACTGGTGCAGGGCCAGACCGGCATGTACCTCGTGGGGGCGTTCATCAGCCAGAACCTCGAGGGTGACCAGGTGGACGACCTGGACTTCTTCACGGTGCCGACGATCGATCCCAGCATCCCGAGCGCCATCGAGGCGCCCACGGACGGCTACTTCGCCAGCGCCAACAGCGAGAATCCCGAGGGCGCGAAGGCTCTGATGGCTTACCTGGCGGAGGCGCCCCAGCAGCAACGGTTCATCGAGGAGGCCGGGTCATCGAATCTGCCCACCTCTCCAGACGTCGACACGTCGCAATTCTCGCCGCTGGTCCAGAAGGGTCTGGAGGTCCTCGAGAACACCGAGCAGATCACCCAGTTCTTCAACCGGGACTCCTCCGACGCACTGCAGACGACGGCGGACACGGCGCTGACGCAATTCCTTGCCAATCCTGACGACGTCGACACGATCCTCCGCGAGTGGCAGACCGCCGCCGAGCGGGTCTGGGAGTCGTGACCACCGAACCGATGCCCCGAAGGACCAGACCAGTGTGGAGACGGGTCTCGCCTGTCATCTGGCTCTTCCTCTTGATCCCGTTGGCCCTCGAGTTGGCCCTGGTGTTCTGGCCCGCCCTCAACAGCTTCTACATCAGCCTGACACGCTGGAGGGGTGTGGGGGTGCCCGAGTTCATCGGGCTGAGGAACTTCGAACAGCTCGCTGTTGACCCGATTTTCCGGACCGCACTGACGAACAACGTCATATGGGTGTTCGGGTTCGGTGGCGCCTCGGTGGTGATCGGCCTCGCGCTGGCGGTGGCTCTCAACCGCCCGCGCAGGGGAGTTGGCATCTATCGCAGTGCCATCTACCTTCCCATGGTGTTCTCCCTGGCTGTCACGGGCCTCTTCTGGCGCCTCGTGTATCAGCCTCAGGGCGCCCTGAACTCCACGTTGGGGTTGGTCGGGGCGGAAGACCTGGCCCGACAGTGGTTGGCCGATCCCGACACGGCCCTCTACGCGGTCCTGGTGGCTGCCGTGTGGCGGCAGTGCGGATACATCATGGTCTTGTACCTGGCGGGTCTCAAGGGGGTCGACCCTGCGCTGGAAGAGGCCGGCGCCATGGACGGGGCCTCCGCTTGGCAGCGGTTTTGGCTCATCGTGATGCCCCAGCTGAAGGGGGTCAACAGCGTGGTCTTCGCGGTGACCGTGATCGACTCCCTCCGGACCTTCGACATCGTGTGGGCCATGACGCGCGGGGGGCCATACAACTCCACACAGCTGCTTTCCACCTACATGTATCAGACAGCCTTCACCACCGTGGACCTCGGATACGGTTCCGCAATCGCGGTGGTCATCTTCGTCCTGGCAATCTTTTTCATCATCGGGTACCTGGCCCGGGCCACCAAGGAGGCCTGAGATGACTGCCCAGGCCGAGCGCAGAAGACGTGCACGAACCCGTGCGTTGCTGTTCCACGTCCCGATGTCCCTGATCAGCTTGATGTGGCTCATGCCCATCGGTTTCGTCGTGGTGGTGTCGTTTAGAACGTTCGCAGACATCACCAACAACGGGTTGACCGCATGGCCTTCCACGTTCACCCTCGACGGGTTCAGGACTGTCATCGACGTGGCCGGGGGCGCCATTGTCAACAGCGTGGTCGTCACCGCGTTCACTGTCTTCTTTTCCTTGATGCTGGCCTCTTGGGCCGCTTTCGCCCTCAGTCGCAACGCCATCCCCTACCGGATCCCGATCCTGCTGCTGATGCTCGCGGGCAATCTCCTGCCCCCGCAGATCCTCCTGATCCCCGTCGCCCGGATCGCCGAGACCCTCGGGATAGCCGACACACTGCTGGCGCTGATCGTTGTGCAGGTTGCCTTCGGTTTGGGCTTCTACACGTTTGTGCTCCACGGCTTCATGCGTGCTCTGCCGGGTGAGATCTTCGAGGCGGCCAGGATCGACGGTGCTGGTGACCTCCGCATTTACCTGCAGGTGGTCCTGCCCCTGTGCCGACCATCCCTGGCTGCGTTGGCGGCTCTGGCAACCACCTGGGTCTGGAACGACCTCATCTGGGCGTTGACCGTCCTGCGGACGGAAACCAAGTTCCCCATCACCCCGCAGCTGCTCAACATCCAGGGCGGGTTCGTGTCGCAATGGAACGTGGTGGCTGCCGGTGCCATCACCGCAGCCATCCCCACGGCCGTGGTGTTCTTCATGTTCCAACGTCACTTCGTGTCGGGCCTGACGCTGGGGGCAGGGAAGTGATGCGCCAGCAGTACCGCCTGGAAACGGCACACACCGTGTATGTGGTCAGCACGGTCGAGGGCGGCGCCGTCCTCGACTACTGGGGCCCCCCGAGTTCGTCTGTGGAGATGTGGGATGAACCCGAGCGGATCGTGAGCCTCGCCACTGCGGATGACCACCTTCCGCTGGAGCTGGCCACACAGGGGCAGCGCCATGTCGCTTTCAGTGAGGTCCGGGTGGAACGGCCCAACGGACTTTCGGGCGCGGGTTGGGGCTCCACGCCGCAGTCCGTGCGGCATGGCCCCCACGAACTGACCATGACCCATGCGGGTGATGGTCTGCTTCTGACGACGTTCTGGCGAACCAGCGCGGAGCATGACGTGATCACCCGGTGGTTCGACATCACCAACACCGGTACGGGGGATGTATGGCTCCCTCGAGCCCTGTCGGCAGGGTGGAACATACCGATTGACGCTCCCATTCACTACCTCAGCGGCAGTTGGGCTCGCGAGTTCCAGACCCAGACCATCGAGCTGTCCACGGGAACGTTCTCCATGGACTCTCGCCATGGCGTGACCAGTGCCACCTTCAACCCGGTTCTTCACGTCGGGTCCTGGCAGGACCACGGGGACGCGTACTCAGTGGCACTGGCCTGGAGTGGATCCTGGACCGTGCGCGCGGAGTCATCGACAGTTGGTCTCCCGCTTCGGGTCAGCGCTGGATTGTCTGACGAGTCGGTCATCACACTGGGGCCCGGCGAGACATTCACAGCACCCGAAGCCCTCGGTGTGTTCAGCCCGGCGGGGCTCACTGGGCTGGCGGACCGGTGGCATGCATACCAGCGGGTGGACGTGTCGCGCAGCACGTCCCCCACGCGGCGACCGGTCATCTACAACTCCTGGTATGCCACCACCTTCGACGTGTCCGCCGCGGGGCAACTGGAGTTGGCCCGCCGCGCGGCGCAGCTGGGGGTGGACACGTTCGTCGTCGATGACGGCTGGTTCAAGGGGCGCCATGAGGACACGAAAGGGCTGGGTGACTGGGAGCCGGACGTCGGGAAGCTTCCCGCAGGCTTGTCCGGTCTCGCCCAGGCGGTTCACCGGTTGGGGCTCGGGTTCGGCATCTGGATCGAACCCGAATGCGTGAACCCCGACAGCGACCTGTATCGAGCGCACCCGGAATGGGTCTACCGTGCCGGTTCGCGACCCCTGAAGACAATCCGGAACCAGTATGTGCTTGATCTGGGGCGCGATGACGTGGCCGCCTGGGTTCTCGACACTGTACGCAACCTGTTGGGAAGCGCACCCATCACCTACCTCAAGTGGGACATGAATCGCCCCGTGACGGACGGCGGGAGGGTGGGGGACCCGAAGTCCCGGCAGTGGACGCTTCAACACACGCGCAACCTCTACCGGATATGGGAGACCGTGCGGCGCGAATTCCCCCATGTCGTCCTCGAAGGGTGCGCCGCCGGGGGGTCCCGTATTGACAACCGGGTCCTGTCCTTGACGGATGTGGTGTGGCCCAGTGACGAGGTGGGACCACAGGACCGGCTGGCGATCCAACACGGCTTCCTCAGTGCCTATCCATCGTGGACCATGAGCTCGTGGGTGTGTGACGAAGTGGGGCTGGACACGCGCCACCCGGTGTCCCTGGGCTACAAGTTCGCCGTCGCGATGTGTGGAGTGCTGGGCGTGGGCGCAGATCTGACTGGCTGGTCGCCTTCCGAGCTGTCGCGCGCTCGTGGATTGATCGAGCAGTATCGAGACCTGCGCCCCATCATCCACGGCGGGACAGTCCGACGGCACGGTCACCCGCGTGCCCCCTTGTACTGCGTCGAATTCGGCGGGGCAATCAACGATGACCGTAGCGTTGCCTTCGTCTTCGACAGCGACCGCGACCGAGCGCGGGACCGCGGAGCGCCCCGGGTGCGCCTGAGTACCCTCCGCCCCGGAATGCGCTACCGCGTTGCCGAGACGGGGGAGATCACGGATCTTGCAGTTGCGTCTCGCAGGGGAGTGCGGGTCCCGTTCAAGCTCGATGTCGACGCGGACATCCTCACGCTGCTCCCCCTCCATGGCCCGAATGGTGACTCATGACGATCGACCACGGCATCCACCGTCCGGAGCTAGGCGTTTGCTGGCGCCAGGAGGATGACCACCGCCCCGGATTCAGCCGGGGTCGACCCGACCCCAGAGACCCACAGGAGTGAGTACCCCATGCATGCTGACCAGCGCCCCAGAGTGCCGCAGGCTGAGCCTGGAGTCCGCGTTGCGAACATGATCACGCTGCCGGATGCTCCGGCCGGCCTGGCCGGGACCTTGGCTGACGGCAAGGCGGTGGCATGGAGTGAACCGCTGGCCATCCACACCTATGACGCCGGTGCCCCCAGTGTCCATCCCATGTACTTCGACCACCGGGTCTACCAGGGTTCCAGCGGCCGGATCTACCCAGTGCCGTTCGTCGAGCACGTGGCCGACGAAGGGGCTGAGCGACAGTGGCAGGCCGTCCACCTCGAGAACGCCTACGTCCGCCTGGTGGTGCTGCCCGAGCTGGGGGGCCGGATCCACATCGGCTACGACAAGACCACCGGCTATGACTTCTTCTACCGCAACAACGTCATCAAGCCGGCGCTGGTGGGATTGGGCGGACCGTGGATCAGCGGCGGCGTGGAGTTCAACTGGCCCCAACACCACCGCCCGGGCACCTACCTGCCGGTGGAGTTCACCATCGAGCACGACGATGACGGTTCGGTCACCGTCTGGTGCCACGACCATGAGCCGTTCGAGCGGATGTCCGCGCACCACGGCGTCCGCCTGCGCCCCGACAGTTCCGTGGTGGAGGTCGTGGTCCGGCTCCACAACCGCACCAGTGAGAGGCAGACGTTCCTGTGGTGGGCCAACGTCGCGGCCTACGTGGGCGATGAGTACCAGACGTTCTTCCCCGAGGACGTCCGCTACGTCGCAGACCACGCCCGGCGTGCGATCACGGCGTTTCCCGAGGCGGACCGCGAGTACTACGGCGTCGACTACGCCCAACGGGGGCGGGAGAACCCGGGGTCCAACAGGATCGACTTCTACAGAAACATTCCGGTCCCCACGTCCTACATGATCGTCGACTCCCAGCACGACTTCTTTGGCGGTTATGACCACACCCGCGGTGCCGGCTTCGTGCACTGGGCCGAGCGGCGGATCTCGCCCGGGAAGAAGCTGTGGACCTGGGGAAACGCCCCCTTCGGGCATGCTTGGGACGCGCAGCTGACGGATTCCGACGGCCCGTACGTGGAGCTGATGGCCGGCGTCTACACCGACAACCAGCCCGACTTCTCGTGGCTGCTGCCGGGGGAGACCAAGGTCTTCTCGCAGTACTGGTATCCGGTGCCAGAGATGGGACCGGCCCACCAGGTCACCCCGGATGCTGCCGTCAACGTGGAGCGCGACGGCGCTGCCCAGGCCAGCTTCGCGGTCAACTCCCCGCAGCCCGGTGCCCGGTTGAGACTGCTGCGCGTCGGTGCGGTGGTGGCCGAGCGGACTGTGGACATGGCGCCGGGGGTGGTGGAGTCGGTGGCTGAGGAAACCGCGGGCGAGGGAGAGCTGGCGGCGGAGTTGCTGGATTCAGATGGCCGCGTGCTCGTGCGGTGGAGTCCCACCGTGGTCGAGGACGAGGGTGAGCCCTGGGTGGCCCAGGAGCCGCCGGCGCCGGAAGAGATCGAGACCGTCGAGGAGCTTTACCTCACCGGTCGCCACCTGCACCAGTACCGCCACCCCACGCGCTCTCCGCTCACCTACTGGCGCGAGGCGCTGCGCCGGGATACCGGTGACATCCGCTCCAACCTGGGCGTGGCGGAACACGAGTACCACCGTGGACGGTACGAGCTGGCACTGAGACATGTTCGCACGGCCATCGAGAGGCTGACCCGGCGCAACACCAACCCCACCGACACCGAGGCCTACTACCTCGCCGGGCTGGTGCTGCGTCGACTGGGGCAAACGGACGAGGCCGCGCAGCAATTCGGCAAGGCTGGATGGGATGCCCGCTGGGCAACTGCTGCCGGCTTCGAGCTGGCCCAACTCCTGGCCCAGCAGGGTCGCAACCGTGCGAGCCTGCGCGTCCTGGACTCGCTCGACGGCGTCGTCGGCCACGACACGCGTCGAACGGCTCTGCGCGGGCTGATCCGCAAGCGGCTCGGGGACGATGCCGACGCCACCGAGTTGATCCAGCGTGCCCTGCTGACCGACCCGCTGGACGCTGCGCTGCGGGTGCTGGCGGGGACCAACATCCCGACCGATGCCGGCATCCTGCTGGACGTAGCGCTGGATTTCGTCCGCGCCGGCTCCCTACAGGAGGCCCTGCCGGTCATCGACGCGGCCATCGCCGCTCCCGTCACAGCGCAAGGCAACTTCCGCCCGTTGGCCCACTACGTCGCAGCCGCCGTCCTCGACGACCTGGGACGTCCCGAGGACGCAGCTGAGCGGCGTGCCGCAGCCCGGGCCGCGGATCTGGACCGCGCCTTCCCGAACGGGCTGGACGCCCACGACGTGCTCGTTCGCGCCATCGCGGCGGACGACACCGATGCCGTCGCGAAGTTCCTGCTCGGCATGCTGCACTACCAGAACCGTCGCCGCGCCGAGGCGATGGAGCTGTGGGATGCCGCCATCGATCTCGGGTTCAGGCACCCGGTGCTGCTGCGCAATGCCGGACTGGCCAGCTACAACGTCGCCCACGACGACGGCGCGGCCTGGCAGCGTTACGAGGGGGCCGTCGCCGCTGCTCCGAGAGACGCCCGCATCCGGTACGAACAAGACCAGCTGGCGATCCGACTGGGCCAAGGCACCGCCGAGCGGCTTGCACGCTTGCGTGACATCGAGGATCTGGTGCTGACACGCGACGACTTCACCATCGAGTACGTCCTGCTACTGGTGGCCGAGGGGGACGCGGAGCGCGCGCTGAGCATCCTCACCACGCGGCAGTTCCACCCCTGGGAGGGTGGTGAGGGTCGGGTGGTGCAGGCGTGGGATGCCACGCGTGAGGCGCTGGGGCTGCCAGTCGCCGATCCGCCGGCCAACCTCGGTGAGGTCCGCGCCGAGTACGTCGCCCCCGCCCCGGTCCGGGACGACGGCATGACGGAGTACTTCGCCACGAGTTTCCCCGAGCTGTTGCTCTTCGCACGGGAAGAGCCCGAGTCCTGACGGAGCCCCAAGGTGCTGGCTGACCGGCTGTGGGCCATGCACGAACAACGCAGTGAGTTCCTGCTCTGCGCCGGTGGCATGGACCTCGACGGCTAGGGAATCGCTGATCAATGCTGTGCCGAGCGAGGACGTGCCCGGCGGGATGAGATGGAGTCACCGGATCTGGTACGTGTACCGGGTTGTACATATCCAGATGTGGGGGCTGCAGATCGCCCGTCCGGGTACGCCACAGCCGGTGCATGATTGATCAGCGCTTTCCCTCGGAGACGGCTGACTGCCTGCGGTCCTGGTGGGCCTTGGTGGCCATGATGGAGACCAGCAACGCCAGTTCAAAGGCGTTGGTGATCGCACCGC
>CAZPSO010000023.1:0-16841 GCA_964588895.1 uncultured Tessaracoccus sp. | reverse complement strand
ACACGCCGCTCGGCGAGGACGGCGATTCCGAGTTCGGTGACCTGATCGAGGACTCCGAGGCCGTCGTGCCTGCCGACGCGGTCAACTTCACGCTCCTGCAGGAGCAGTTGAACGATGTGCTGGACACGCTCAGCGAGCGTGAGGCGGGTGTGGTGAGCATGCGCTTCGGCCTCACTGACGGCCAGCCGAAGACACTCGACGAGATCGGCAAGGTCTACGGGGTCACGCGGGAACGCATCCGTCAGATCGAGTCGAAGACCATGAGCAAGTTGCGGCACCCTTCGCGTTCGCAAGTCCTCCGGGACTATCTCGACTGAAACGGCTGATTTCAGGGGCTGCCCTCCGCATCGCGGAGGGCAGCCCCGTTTTCGTGATCAGCGGTCGGGGCCCCACCGGTGGAGGCGGTAGGCTTTTTTCTCAGACCCAACTCTCGGAGGTAACTGAAGATGTCCCTGTTCTCAGGTGTTGAGCTGGCCCCGGCTGACCCCATCTTGGGCCTCACCGAAGCTTTCCAGGCGGACGAGCGCGCGGACAAGGTGAACCTGGGAGTGGGCGTCTACCTGGACGAGGAGGGCAAGCTCCCCCTGATGGAGTGCATCCGCGCAGCCGGGGTGCAGCTGGCCGCCAGTCCCAAGCCCCACGGCTACCTCCCCATCACCGGGCTGCCCGAGTACAACAAGGCGGTCCGGGAACTGGTGTTCGGGGCTGACTCAGCGGCCGTCGCCAACGGCCGCGTGGCCACCGTCCAGGCCCTCGGTGGCACGGGGGCCCTCAAGGTGGGCGCAGACTTCCTCCGCGACGCGCTGCCCTCGGCCCGCGTCCTGATCTCCGACCCGAGCTGGGAGAACCACCGGCAGATCTTCGCCCGGGCGGGCTTCAAGGTGAGCACCTACAGCTACTACGACGCCGAGGAGAAGGGCATCGACTTCGGCGGGATGCTGGCATCGTTGCGCCGGGCCCCCGCGGGCAGCGTCGTGGTGCTCCACGCCTGCTGTCACAACCCCACTGGCTACGACCTGGATCCCGGACAGTGGCAGGAGGTCATCGACGTGATGGCGGAGTCCAGTCACCTGCCGTTCGTGGACATGGCCTACCAGGGCTTCGCCGACGGCATCGCCGAGGACGGCCAGCTGGTGCGCATGCTGGTGGACTCGGGTCTGGAGTTCGTGGCCGCCACGTCGTTTTCGAAGTCGCTCGGCCTCTATGGCCAGCGGGTGGGAGCCTTCCATGTCGTCGCCGCCGACCACAACGCCATCGAGCGGTCCCTCTCCCAGGTCAAGATCCGGATCCGCGCCAACTACTCCAACCCGACCATCCATGGGGCTGCGCTGGCCGCGACGGTGCTGAACGACCCTGCGCTGCGGGCGCTGTGGGAGACGGAACTGGGTCACATGCGCCAGCGGATCGCTGGGCTGCGCACGCAGCTGGTGGACTCCCTGGTCGACGCGGGTATCACCGACATGGGCTTCATCACCGAGCAGCGCGGGATGTTCAGCTACTCCGGCCTGACCAAAGACCAGATGGGGCGGCTGCGCGAGGAGCACGGCGTCTATGGCACCGACGCCGGCCGGATCTGCGTTGCGGCCATCAACGACAAGAACTTGGCCAAGGTGGTCTCCGCGATCTCGGCGGTGCGCTAGGTTCGGGGCGGCGCTGCGGGACTGGCTCAGGCTTGGCTCCGCAGGCCTCCGGCGCGCCGCGTCGGCGTTTCCACGGCCCTGGCGAAGGCCTCGGGGCTCCCGTAGAGCCGCACCTCGTCCTTGGCCCTGGTGACCGCCGTGTAGAGCAACTCGCGCGTCAGCAATGGCGAGCCCACCGGCGGCAGGACCACCGAGACCACGTCGAACTGGCTGCCCTGTGACTTGTGGATGGTCATCGCATGCACGTCGGAGGCGCTGTCCAGCAGGGAGGGGTCGAACAACCTGACGCCGGTGGGTTGGTCGACGGCCACCATGACTCCGTCTTCGGCGCGCACCACCACCGCGGTCTCGCCATTGCTGACCAGGTCGCTGTTGCGCGTGATGATCAGCGGTTGGCCAACCCAGCGTTCCCGGTCTCCGTGGTAGCCGTCGAGGCGCTGCGTCAACAATCGGCGGGCCGCATCACCCCACTGGCTCACGCCGTAGGGGCCCACCCGGTGGGCGCACAGGATGCGGTGTCGGTTGAGCGCCAGGTTGGCGCCGGCGCCGTCGCCTGCCGTTGCCCGGTCCAGGACCTGCGCGCCCGTCGTCTCCAGCGTTGCCACCAGTTCCGGGAGACGATGGATTGGTTCGGTGCCATCAAAGGGCACCAGGCGTACGGCGGAGGAGGACGAAAGGACTGCGAGCCCTTGTTGGGCGTCACCCCTGCGGATGGAGGCGGCCAAGGTGTTGATGTCAGCGTTGCTGCGCCAGTTGTGGCGTAGTTCCGCGGTGGGCACCAGGTCTGAGGCCGCGATGTCGGCGAGCACAGCCCCCTCCTCGACGGAGGCCAGTTGGTGGGGATCCCCCAGCAGGACCAGGCGAGTGGAGTCGCCGACGGCCTCGAGCAGCCAGGACATCTGGGAAAGCGAGACCATGGAGGTTTCGTCCACGACGACCATGTCGTAGGGGAGTGGGGCCTCGCGGTGGTAGGTGCGCTGGGCCCGGTGGGGCGCGGCTCCCAGCAGGGCGTGGAGGGTCAGGCTGCCCGTCAAGAGGGGTGTGGTGCGCAAAGACTGGCGTACGGAGGAGGTCAGGCGGCCAGCGGCCTTGCCCGTGGGGGCGGCGAGAGCGACGAACGGCCTGCGTCCGGGCATGCTGCGGGCCAGGACGTCGATGATGCGGGCCACCGTGCTGGTCTTGCCCGTTCCGGGACCGCCAGTGATGGTCACGGTGGGCCGGCTGGCTGCCAGTCTGATGGCCTCGGCCTGCGCGTCGTCCGGGACGTGACCGTCCACGTCGGGCGTCATGGCTGATTCGAGGACGTCGGGGTGGGCGGGGGTGGCCGTGAGGGTGGCTCGGTGCCGCAGCGCCGCCTCGATCGCGCGCTCTTCCTGGTAGTACCTCTCCGGGTAGAGCAGTGTGCCCACCAGCCTGAACGGTGCAATGCGGTCGGGATCCGTGGCGACGGCGGAAGAACGGGCCACCGCGTCCAGCCACTGCGCCGCGTCGGGCCAGGGCAGGTCTGGGCGTTCCTCCACGGTGCCGTCGTCAGCTTCCTGCATGGGGACCAGGTGCTGGGCCTTGGACAGGTCGAGGCAGACCGAGCCCTCACGCAGGGCCCGGATGCACAGCGCCAGGGCGAGCAGGACGTCCGGCCGGTTCTCCCCCGCCAGTGCGGCGCTGCGCCGGGCCACGTGGAAGTCGGGCAGGCCGATCATGTGGGCGTGCGCGAAGTCGGACAGCAGTCCCTCGGCCGCGATGGGGATCTCCGTCACGAGCCACCTCCAAGGATTTCGGAGGCGGCGACGAACAACGCCGCCGGGGGCCGCCAGGTGAACACGCCGGCGGGCATGGACCCGGCTGTGGGGGTGGTGGGCCCGCCCATGCCGCGCACGAAGAGGTAGCCCACGCCCGCCAGGTCTCGCTCCGGCTGGTAGCCGGGCAGTCGCCAGGACAGGTAGCGGTGCAGCGCCGCGCCGTAGAGCAACGCCTGCAACGGGTAGTGGGACTGCATCATGGCTTCGGCCATGGCGGCGGCATGGTAGTGGGCAACCCGCAGTGGCTCGTCCTGGGTGGTGGGGAAGCGGTTGGTCTTGTAGTCCACGATGATGAATCCACCCGAGGGGAGCTGCAGGACCGCGTCGATGGACCCCGTGAGCACCCCGGCCAGCACGGCGTCGCCGGAGGGCGAATGCGCCAGCCGGTCCGGGTAGTCACGCAGGGGGTCGTCCGCTGCGAGGTGCTCACTCATGGCCGACGCCAGGTGGGCCACGGTTCGTGCCGGGCCCCGGTCGGCCATGGGCAGGTCGAAGTCCAGTTCGCTCAAGCGGGAGGCGATAGGGATGTCCCGGAGGCTGAGGCCGCCCGTCAGAGGACCCAACGGCGTGGTGCTGATGGCCACCAGCGCCGCCCCCAGCGCGTCCAGCTGCGCCGGGTCGAGGCCCACGGCAGGTCCGTGGAGGGCCGCGAGCTCCCGGGCATGGGCGGTCAGCGCCTGGTGACCCCAGTCCAGTTCCTCCATCATCTGATGCACCGCCGTGCCGAAGCCGGCGCCGCCCGGCAGGGCGGCCATTGGGGAGAGCAGCGTCGCCTGGCCGGGGCCGGGGGCGGGCTCCAGGTCCAGAGCATCCGTCTCGTCCATGCCGGAGGCCACCTCGTGGAGGTCAGCGGTCAGGCCGGAGTACGACGTGCGGCGCCAGATCTGGTCGATCTTGCGGGTGAAGGTGCTGGCCGTCACGGGTGCTGGGGCACCCGGCGCAGGCGGCAGCGGCTCGACGGGGAGCTGTCCGATGGGGGCCACGTCGACCAGGCGCGGATCGAACCGGCCCTCCAAGGGTGGCATCGTCTGGTACTCCCGCTCCAGCTGGCCTGAACCCTTCCGTCGGGCCAGCAGTGCGGTCAACGCGCCCTTGGCCGCCTTGTCGTCCATGGCGTGCCAGGCGACGCACAGGTGCCGCGACCGGGTGATGCCCACGTACAGCAAGCGCAACTCCTCCTCGCGCGACTGTTCGTCGAAGCGGCGGAGCTCATCGCTGTGCTTGCCTGGTTTGGTGCCTACCCACAGGTGACGCTCTTGGTCCTGGTCGATGAAGGGGAATGGCCGCCACGCCTGGGCGGGGTTGCCACTGACCTCGGGCAGCAGCACGATGGGAAACTGCAGGCCCTTGGCCGAATGCAGGGTCTGGATCCTGACTGCCTCCGGACCGGTGGGCACTCGCTGGAGGTGCTCCAGCTCCACCGGGTGTTGGCACAGCCGTTCGAAGTCTTCCTGCAGTGCCACGGCATCCGAGCCACCCACTGACATCAGCACGTCAGCCACCTGCTCCAAGGCGATCGCGGTCCGCTCCCCCTGGGCAGTGCCGCCGAGGCGGGCGGCCGCTCGGCGGTCGCCGAGCACCGTGCGCGTCCAGCTCCGCGACGAGCGTCCGCGCAGCTGGCGGGCGGCGGTATGGATGACGCGCGAGGCCTCGGCGAAGGCGCCCGCTTCAGCGTCCATCAGCTGGTGCAGCTCGAAGCCCATGAGGGGAGTGACGGCCGCCAACACCACGGAGGTCCGGTCCAGCTTCACCATGGCGTTGATCACTGCGGCCCACTGCCGGGCGGCCTCGGTCTTGAGCACTGATTCGCTCGCGCTCCACACCGCTGGAATGCCCCAGCCGGTGAGCTTGCGCTCCAGGGCCAGGCCCCGGTTGCGGGAGCGCGTGAGGATGACGATGTCGCTGGGCTGCACAGGCCTCCCGGCGCGGTCGTCATCAGTGATCCGGCCGTGGCGGAGGAGGTGCAGGATGTGGGCCCGCACGTCAGCGTCGATGGCCGTGGTGGGCTCGGTGGTTTCGAAGCTGCCCGTCCTGAGCCACAGTCCGGCCGGTTCCGCGCCGTCGATGCTGAAGCGGCTCTGGTGGTGCACGTCCACGGGGCGGACCCGGATGTCGGGGGCGCCCAGGGTGACGTCGTCGAAGAGTTCTGTGACGGCGTGGACCACGGCGGGATCGGAGCGGAAGTTGGTGGTGAGCGTGCGCACTTCCGAGAGCGCGGCGGCCCGACCGTAGGAGACCAGGTCGGCGTTGCGGAAGCCGTAGATGGACTGCTTGGGGTCGCCGATCATGATCGTGGGCCGGTTGGGAGCGATGAAGGCCTTCTCGATGATGGCCCATTGGTCCGGGTCGGTGTCCTGGAACTCGTCGATCAGGAGCACGTCGTAGCGCTGCTGCAGTTGTTGGCGCACCAATGGACCGACCTCGGACTCCAGCAGTTCACGCAACCGGGTCTGGAGGTCGTCGAACGTGGTCCACGACTCCCGCTGGCGTCGCTCACGGAACGCTTGCCGCGCCGCGGCGGCGAACTCGCGCGGCTCCCCCTTGTCCGGTTTGAGCGGCAGGGTGGAAAGGGCTGCCGCCCGGCCGATGCGGGACGCCAGCTTGAACGCAGGCCTGAGGGCGGCGCGGTCCAGGTAGCGGGAGATGTAGACGTCCGAGATGCATTGGTCCACCACTTCGTCGACCGCGCTGGTGATCACGTCGGCGTCATCCCAGTCGCCGAGCACCCCCAGCCCGCGCAGCGTGTGCTCGCAGAAGCTGTGGATGGTGCTGATGGGGGCCTGGTCGAACTCCCTCAGTGCCCTGGCAAGGCGGCGTTCCTGGTCGCCCGAACTGCGCCCGAGCGCTTTGGTGAGCTCGCGGAAGACGCGATGCCGTAGTTCAAGCGCCGCCTGGTTGCTGAAGGTGATCAGCAGCAGGCGGGAAATGGGGACGCCGTCGGGGTGCGTGGCCGTCTGTTCGCTGGCGTAGCGCCGGGCCAGTTCTGCGATGGCGTGGGTCTTGCCGGTGCCTGCGCTGGCTTCCAGCAGGAGGGTGCCGGTGGGCAGTCCATCGCCGTTGGGCTGGGTGTGGCTCATGGCGTGCCCATCCTTCGCGCCTGGACCATCGGTTCCAGCAGGACTTTGGCCCAGCCTCCAAAGGCTCCGCACATCCCCGCGTCGGGCAGCCGGTCCCGGGCCTGCTGCTCGGCGCTGAACAATTCGTCCGCGGGGCCGTCGTAGAACAACGACCAGGAGGCGCCCCGCCGCGACGCACCCCAGGGACTATCCCAGTCCTCGGGGCCCACGGCCCAGGTGGAGGCGTTGAACGTGCCGCTGTGGATCTCCTCCAACAGTTTCAGGGCCGGAACCAGTGGCAGTGGGATCAGGCGGTGCCGGCCGACGTGCACGGTCTCCACCAGCCGACGCAGCAGGTGGCGTGCCTCCTCCTGGTCCGGGGCTTGCAGGACGGTGGCTTCCGGCACCTTGTCGCCCCGGTGTCTGGTCATGTGGTGGATGTGGGCGCTGGTGGCGGTGCCCATGGCCGACAGGCACAACAGCTCCACCCACGGTGCCAGCAGCACGCGGGCGCCGGTGCTGGGTGTGACCACCACGACGCGACCGCCGCGGGTGCTGATGGTGCCCCTCACGTCTTCCACGTCCACCTGGTGCTGCTCCACGGGCTGTTCCCACTCTTGGCGGGCTTGGTCCCACAGGGCGTGCACGTCGCCCTCGAACTTTCTCATCAAGGTGCGCCCGAGGCCGCCGGGCGGCAGGGTTTCCGACAGCGCCCCGCGTCGGATCGCGTCGTCGGGCTGGGTGCCCTTCATGGCGGCGCCCAGAAGTTGCTGCTGGGCGGACCATTCCTCCAGTCCAGACGCCTCCACCGGAATCTCTGACGACAACTTCGGGTCATCGTAGAGGCGCAGCCCTGCGGCGTGGCGAAGGAAAGCGGCGGCGGTGTCGCGCAGGAAGGAGACGATCTCGTGCGGGCGCAACGGGTCGTGCTCGGCCGGTTGGTCGGGAAGCGCCATGGCCCGGCGACGGCGCTCGGACAGCCCTCCGTGAGCGGTGGTGGCCGTGGACCGGCCGTTGAGCACCAAGGCCGCGGCGGCGTCGAAACTGGCCGGTGCCCCGAACTCGGCCGGATCCCGGGCAGACGTGGCGTGGTGGGTGATGGCCAGTTCACCAGTCTCCCCGGTGAGCCGCTCGACCAGTCTGTCCAGCGTGGTGGGGCGGGCCCGTTCGGCGTTGGTCTGGGTGCGGGACGGGTAGACGATGATCACGTGGTGGGCGCTGCGGGCCTGCGCCAGGAGCATGTCCGTGAAACGGCTCCGGCGTCCAGCAGTGTGGCCGCTCACGTCGTCGGGGTCGGGCCCCTGTGTGGTGTCGCTGACGCCCAGCAGGGCCACCACCTTGTGGGAGACCGGATGCAGTTCTCCGGGGACGACCAGGTGGATGGCGCCGTTGCCGACGCGGGCACGACCTGGTGCGTCGGCAACGAGCTCCTGGAACAGGCCGGTGAACTGTGAACGGGTCAGGGCTGCGGTCACGCCCCGCGTGGAGGCGGCGAACTCGGTCAGCATCGCTTGGGCATTGGCGAGCATCCACGTGTCCTCCCACGGCAGCTGCATCACGTCGCCACAAAGTTCCAGCAGGCGCGAGGCCCAGTCCGCGGACGTGGCGGGCTGGCTGGAGATTCCGACGAACCGCCGGATCCGGGAGAGCACCTCGCTCAGGGCGCCGATGGTGGCGACGTCGGTGGTGGAGGTGGTGGCCACACCCAGGAGGTCCAGTTCGGCGTCCTGCCCGCCCAGCGCCACGCTCAGCAGGAGCCGGTCCACACCGCGCGTCCAGGTGTTCTGCGTGACCTCGCCCAGGCCGTTGGCCCGGCGGTGGGCGGCGTCCAGTCCCCAGCGAACCTCCGCATCCTCCAACAACCTGACCAGGCGTTCGTGGTCGAAGCGCCACCGGTGGGCGATGGGAGTGCGGAGCAGCAGGCGCAGCAGGTCGGGGCCGGTGGCACGGCTCTCGCCCAAGGCCAGGAGTTCCACCATGCACTCGAGCACCTCGTTGACCAGCAGGCCGTGGCCAGGGGCCTCAAGACGCAGCGTGCGCCCCGGGTGGGCCATGGCATCGTCGGACGGCGCGAAGGTCTCGCGCAGGTACGGTGCCCACCGCTGCACGTCCGGGGTGAGAACCACCACGTGTCGGGGCTCCAGCGTTGGGTCAGCCTGGAAGGCATGGGTCAGGGCGTCGCGCAGCACCTGGACCTGCCGTGCCTCGTCGTGTGAGCCGTGGATCTCCAGGCGCGGCCGCAGCGGCTCCTCAGGTGGGTCACAGGCCGTGGTGGTGCCCACCTGGAGGTGGCCGGTCCAGTCGGGCGCGGCAGCTGTGCTCAGGTGCCACACCGGCACCTCCTGCCCGAGGGCAGCGGCCTGGATCAGGCGCCGGTCCATCTCTGGGACGTGGGCCAGGCCCACGATGCCGACGGGCGGGGTGTGGTGGGAGCGCAGCGATTCCACCATGTGCGCATGGGCCTGCAGCGGGTTGCTCCCCAGGGTTTCCACCAGCTGCCGCAGCAGGGCGGGCTGCCAGGTGTGGTGCGTGGGCAACGCGGCGCCGTCGTGGTCAACGTCCCGGCCCTCCAGCCAGGATTCCACCATCTCTGGTGTCTCGTCGAGGTAGGTGCGCAGCAGGCGGGAGACCCGTCGTGCCAGCGCTATGGGGCGGCGAGGACGTTGGCCCTGGCCGGTCCCCAGGTGTTGGGTGAGGGCGGGGTGCTGGCCCGAGGCGGCCAGGCCGTCGACCTCTTGCCACACGTGCAGCGGGAGCCGTGAGCGGTGCCACGGCTGCAGCTCGTGGGCGGCGTCGTGCTCTTCGGTCAGGGTGTGCACCCACTGCCGCAAGCTCATGAACTCGATGCCGGCGGCGATGCCGGTGGGTAGGACGGAAGCCAGCTCCTGCGAGATCAGCCGGGCGGCGCCGGGGGAACCGGTGACCAGACGAGGGACCTCGAAGACGCCGAACTCCTGGTGGGAGATCCACTCGGCGAGGTGCTGCGAGACCTGGGGCCACGAGTGGCACCGGTGCAGCAGTACTCCCATAGTGTTTCCTATCCCTCCCAGGTTCGTGAGCACGAGCCTATCGAGGGTGGCTGACACAATGTAAACGTGAACGACATCATCTTGGATCCGCTGGATCAAGACCAGCACGCGGTGGCCACCAGCTTCGAGCGTCCCGTGGTGGTGCTCGCCGGGGCCGGATCGGGCAAGACTCGGGCCATCACGCACCGCGTGGCCCAGGGAGTCAGAATCGGCCGCTATGACCCGCGAGCCACCCTCGCGGTCACGTTCACCACCCGGGCGGCGGGAGAGATGCGCAGCCGTCTGGCGCAACTGGGGGTGGGCAGCGCCCAGGCCCGGACCATCCACTCAGCAGCGCTGCGGCAGTGCCAGTACTTCTGGCCGCAAATCTACAACACCGATTTTCCCGCGGTGGCGGACTCCACCTTCGGTTTCACGGCACGCGCTGCGGCCAGCGTCCTGGACAGTGCCGAAACAGCCCTGGTTCGCGACCTGGAGAGCGAGATCGGGTGGGCCAAGTCCAACAACGTGGCACCGGAGCGGTACGCGGAGCTTGCCGGTCAACGCAGTGTCAGCGGAGCGTCGCCCGCTCAGGTGGGAGCCGTGTTCGCCTCTTACGAAAAGCTCAAGGCAACGGCCGGGCAGGTGGACTTCAACGACATCCTGCTCTGCGCCGCGCACCTGATCCACGACCATCCCGAGGTGGAAGCAGCCGTGACCGAGACCTACCGGCACTTCGTCGTCGATGAGTACCAGGACGTCTCGGCACTCCAGCACCGCCTGATCGAACTCTGGGTGGCTGGACGTGACGACTTCTGCGTGGTGGGGGATCCCCGTCAGGCCATCCACGGCTTCGCCGGGGCCGACGCGGACCTGCTGGTGCAGTTGGCGCGCCGACCGGACATCGACGTGGTCACCCTCCAACGCAACTACCGATCGAGCCCCGAGATCTGCGCCGTCGCCAATAGTGTCCTGCGAACCCGCCGGGGGGAGGGACTGCGGGCAGTTGGTGGCCCCGGGCCCGATCCTGAGTGGGCCCCTTCCGGGAGCGAGTCGTCGGAAGCCGCCGACGTGGCCGGCTGGCTGGCCTCGCGAAGGGCGGAAGGCACGTCGTGGTCCCAGATGGCGGTGCTGTACCGCATCAACGCCCAGTCGGCCCAGTTGGAGGCGGCGCTGACGGAGCGCTCGATTCCCTACACCGTCCGCGGGACCGAGAGGTTCTACGAGCGTGCTGAAGTGCGCCAGGCGATGGGCTTGCTGGCAAAGGCCGCGTCACAGCAGCCCGAGACCCCCGGGGTGGAACTGGTGGGCCAGTGCTGGCAAACGTTGGGTTGGAGCCCCGAGCCGCCTGCCAGTTCGGGGCGTCAGCGGGAGCGGTGGGAGTCCCTCAACGCCCTGCGAGAGATGATCGTGGCTGAGGACCCAGCGGATGCCCGGGCCCTGGTTGAGTGGCTTGGTCAGCAGGCGGCATGGCAGGCCTCCCCGGTCTCCGACGCCGTCACACTGTCCTCGATGCACGCGTCAAAGGGGTTGGAGTGGGATGCGGTGGCCATCATCGGGGTCAGGGAAGGGCTGGTGCCGTTCTCGCTCGCGCAGGAGGAACCCGCGCTGTCGGAGGAGCGCAGGCTCCTGCACGTCGCCGTGACGCGTGCCCGTTCCCACCTGCGGATCAGCTGGCCCACGGGCTCCAATGGTCGCGGGAGCCCCAGCCGGTTCCTCACCGGTCTCATCCCCGCCGACGGCGGCCAACGCCAGCCACGCAAGCCTCGTGCCCGGAAGAGTGTCACTACGTGCACCGTCTGTGGCAAGCCGCTGCGCACAGCTGCTGAGCGCAAGCTCAAGCGACACGAGGACTGCGAGGCCAACTATGACGAGGCCCTGCTTGAGGCCCTGAAGCAGTGGCGCAAGGCCGAAGCCGATCGCGCCAGTGTGCCGGCCTTCGTGGTGTTCACGGACGCAACACTGATGGCGATGGCGGAGGCCAAACCAGCCAACGACTCCGAGTTGATCGCGCTGCCCGGAATCGGATCCACGAAGGTGTCTCGCTACGGCCACGCGTGCCTGGGTATCATCCGCGAGCACAAGGACTGATCCTGGGAGAAGGAGAAGCCCCGGTGGGTTGCTCGCCTTCCCCTGCGAGCCGTCCACCGGGACTTCGTGACTATCAGTCAACCGCTGATCGGTTCATCCGTCAAGCGGATCGCGTGCCGGATTGTGCTCGGGAGCCTAGTCGCGGCCCTCCGACTCCAGCAGCTTGCGCAGTTCGCGGTCCATCTCGTCCTCCTCGGGCTGCTCTTCCTGCTGGTCAGCCTGCGTGAAGGCCAGCGGGTCCTGGAGGTCATTCCGGGTAGGCATGAGGTCGGGATGTCGCCACACTGCGTCCCGACCATCCAGCCCGCGCTCGTGATCGACGGCGGCCCACAAGTTCTCGGCGTCCCGGACGAGGCGTGGACTCAGTTCGAGGCCGATGAGGTCCGTCAGGACACGCTGCGTCGGGCCGCCGGTGGCCCGGCGGCGCCGGATCACCTCCACCAGCTGGGAGCCGTTCGGCATCCATTGCGACGTGACGCGGGAGGTCACGTGGTCCACCCAGCCCTCCACCAACGCGAGCATTGTCTGCAGCCGCCCGAGGATCTCGAGCTGGGTCTCGGTGGAGGCGGGCTTGAAGAAGGATCCGCGCAGTCGCTCGCCGACCGCCATCATCGCCTCGAGCGAGTGGTCCTGCATGGTGGAGGGATCGAGTTCTCCGGCGATGGACTCCAGGTCGATGCGGATCTCGCGGGCGAAGTGCGCCAGCAGGGCGTTGACTTGCGGCGTCAGCCATCCCACGTTGGCGAACAGGCGTTGGCGGGCAGCCTCGCGGAGGAGGAGGTAGAGCAGGACGTCGGTCTCGGGGAGCCCGAGGTCCTCGGTGAACTGGGCCACATTGCTGGTGAGGATGGCCACTTGGTGCCGGGGGAGCACGCCGATGCCCACCTCGGTGCCGGTCAGGGTGTCCGAGGCCACGTCGGCCAGCACCCGCTTCAGGCGGTCGCGATAGAGCATGGACGCCGAGGTGCGCATCATCGGGGCCAGCATGGATGTGAAGTCGGCGAGCTCCTCCGGCCCGCCCATGTCGGCGCCGCGCTCCAGTGCATCGGCCAGACCTTCGATGATCGGCTCGACGATGCCGCGCCAGCCGTTGGCCGTCAGCTCCAACCACTCGTCACGGACCATGGTGTGGGCCGGGAGGCTGCTGCCAGGAAAAACCGTGTGGTCGGTGAGCCACGACTGGACCAGCCGTTCGGCGTCGACCACCGCGGCCCTCTCGGAGGCGTGCAGGGCGGTGTCCGGGCCCTGCTGCTGCACGAGATGAACGGCGGCCGTGATGGTGGTGCGCCATGCCGCGTCGGGGTCCTGGTCCGCGGGGGTCATGCCGAAGACGAGGCCCCCTTGCTTTTGCATCTGCTGGACCTGCTCCATCAACTGCTCGAGGTCCATGCCCATGGCAGCCGGATCAATGCCCATCTGCTCAAGCATCTTGCGCAGCTGCTCGAAATCGAAACCGCCTGGGGTGGCAGACATGCGAAGCCTTTCGTCGACTACTGGTTCCCATTGAACCGCACGGATCAACCCGGCGCGACGGGAAGGGTCGAGCTTTGGAGGGCTTGGTAGGCTTTGAGCTGCTGTAGAGGGAGAGGTTGTCGCTGGTGTCACGCAATGTTGTCGCGGTTGTTTCCTCCGCACTGTTCGTGGCCATGGCCGCCCTCATCATCTTCGTGCCCGTTCCCTATGTCACCTGGCGTCCGGGGACCACCATCAACGTCATGGGCGCTTCGGACCAGGGTCCACTGGTGGAAGTCGTCGGCTACCCGGGTTGGGAATCGGAGGGCGGGTTGTACATGACCACTGTGTCAGCCACTCGGGTGGAGTCGAGCGTCAGCCTGCCCGAGGCGCTGCTGGCGCATCTCTCACAGGACGCCGACGCCATGCCCCGCGACGTCATCTACCCCCCCGGGAAGTCCCAGGAACAGGTGAGGTCCGAGGCTGTTGCCATGATGGACAACTCTCGTGAGCACGCCGCCGTGGCGGCGTTACGCGCCGCTGGTGAGGCTGTGACCGAGGTCCCCATGGTGACAGCGGTCTCCACCACCGGGCCGGCTGCCGACCTCCTGATGCCCGGCGACCTGATCACGAGCATCGATGACCGTCCCGTTGCGGATCGGGATTCGGTGGCCGCGGCCATTCGGGAGCGCTCCATCGGCGACCCGGTGGTTTTCCGGATCATTCGCGAGGGCCAGGAGGAAACCATCACGGTCCTCACCGACGCCGGTAGTGACGCCCAGCCGGTGGTGGGAGTCACGATCGGCATCGGGTACAGGTACTCCCCCCAGGTGGTCTTCCGGGTGGACCAGTCCGTGGTGGGCCCCAGCGCCGGGCTGATCTTCGCTCTGGCCGTCTACCAGAAAGTGACGGAAACCGACCTGTTGGGTGAGGGGGTGGTGGCCGGCACCGGCACCATCGACCCATCCGGGAAGATCGGTTCCATCGGAGGAGTCAGGGAGAAAATCAAGGGCGCCGAAGGGGTGGGCGCCACCGTGTTCGTCATGCCCGACAGCAACTGTGAGGCCCTTGGCGACCTGGACACCGACGTGAGGATAGTGCCGGTGCCAACGCTCCGCGACGCCATCTCGTCCCTACAAATGTTGCGGACCGACCCGCAATCACAAGGAGTACCCAGCTGTGACTGACCCCTCGCGCCTCATCGCCGCGCTGGCTGACGTGGAGCGCCACGTCGGCTCCAACGGGTGGGATCAACCGGCGCGCCTGTTCGCGCTGGTGCCCACCGATCAACTCTTGCAGATGGAGCCGCAACTGGCGGATCGGTTGCCCGAGCACACCGGTGACTCCCTGACCGCCATCGAGCAGGAGAACTTCGCGGCGGGGGTTGACGTCCTCGAACGGTTGGCCGGGATCTACTGGCCAGAAACCGTGCTGGGTGTCGCCCTGACCTTGGAGCGGGCGTTTCTGCCGCCTGAGTATGAGTCCGACCTGCCCGCCGACGACGCCGAGGCCGCCGAGTT
Organism: uncultured Tessaracoccus sp.; assembly: GCA_964588895.1. Classification (GTDB taxonomy): domain Bacteria; phylum Actinomycetota; class Actinomycetes; order Propionibacteriales; family Propionibacteriaceae; genus Arachnia. The sequence continues at coordinate 2,275 of CAZPSO010000023.1, read as the reverse complement.
CGTGGCTGGCCATGCGGCGAAGGTCGATGTCCGGGTGGTGGTGGGGGTCCTGCGGGACGGCTCCCAACATGGTCTGGCACGATTGAAATCAAACCCGGATGAACTGCTTGGAGCCGAGGACCTGGTCCCCGGCCTGGCCGAGGCACTACACGGAACCATGGAGGACCCCACGTGAGCACCACCACAACTCTCGGACAGACCCGATCAGGGCGCAGCCCGCTGCTGATATCGATCGTCGTGCTCGCGGTGATCATGGTGGTGGTGGTGATGACCTCTCGCGTGTGGACCGAGTACCGGTGGTTCGACAACCTCAGCTTCACCACCGTGTTCACCACCCAGCTGGCCGCGCAGGCCGGCCTCTTCGCGGTCTTCGGACTCATCATGGCGGCGGCGCTGTACTTCACCATGTCGCTGGCGTACCGGATCCGGCCCCGCACCAGGCTGGCCAATCTGGATTCGGAGCTTCTGGTCCAGTTCCGTGATGTCCTGGATGCCCGCTCGCGTGCCATGATCCTGCTGCCTGCCGCCGTCCTGGGCGTGTTGGGTGGCGCCGTGGCGGCCTCGGCGAGCACCACGTTTCTGGCATGGATCCGGGCCACCGAGTTCGGGGTTGCCGATCCCTACTTCAACCTGGACGCCGCGTTCTACGTCTTCCACCTGCCTTGGTGGCGTTTCGTGCTCGGCTACATCACCTTCGTCGCCGTGGTGAGCACCATCGCGGCGCTGATGGTGCACTTCCTGACCGGATCGATGACGGTGATGGCCCTGCGCAACCAGGGCAATGACAAGGCGGGGGCCCGCGCCGGCCAGCGCCACGTGTCGATCATGGTGGGGGTGGTCCTGTTGCTGTTCGCCACCTCGCAGATCCTCAACCGCTACGGCTACCTGACCACGCAGAACTCGATGTTCACGGGAATGAACTTCACCGACCACAACGCCCGAGTCACCGCTCACCTGATCATCGCGGTGATCGCGGTCATCGTCGCGCTGGTGTTCTTCTACAACGCGTGGAAGGTCCGCTGGGCGGTCCCCGGGGTCTCGATCGTGCTGCTCATCATCTCGTCGCTGATCCTGTCCACCGGTTACCCGTGGTTCATGCAGGAATTCGAGGTCCGCCCGAACGAAATCGACAAGGAACGCCCCTATCTGGCCGCCAACATCGAGGCCACCAGGTCCGCGTTCGGCATCGACGCGGTGGAGATCGAGGACTACGAGCCGGTCACGTCGGTGGCTGCCGGACAGTTGCAGGAGGACGCGGACTCGTTGCCCGCCATCCGCTTGATGGATCCAGCCGTCATCCCCATCACGTTCGAGCAGTTGCAGCAGGTGCGTGGCTACTACTCCTTCCCGGACACCCTCGACGTCGACCGCTACGAAATCGATGGGCGCTCCACCGACGCCGTCGTCGCCGCTCGCGAACTCGACCTTTCCTCGGTCGAGGCCGGCGACACGTGGAACAACATGCGCACCGTTTACACCCACGGCTACGGCATGGTGGCTGCCTACGGCAACCAGCGCCACTCCAACGGCGAGCCGGTCTTCTTCGCCGGCGGCATCCCCACCGTGGGCCTGCTGCCCGAGCACCAGCCCCGGATCTACTTCGGCGAGATGTCCCAGCACTGGGTGGTTGCGGGCGCACCGGAGGACAGCGACCCCGTCGAGCTGGACACCCCCGGAGGCGGGGAGGGCGGCGCCGAGACCCTCTACAGCTACACCGGTGAGGGTGGCGTCCCGATCGGGAGCTGGCTGACCCGCGCCATGTTCGCGGTCCGTTTCGGCGACATCAACCTGATGCTCTCCGACCGCGTCAACGAGGAGTCGCGCCTCCTGATGAACCGCGTTCCCCTGGAGCGCGTGGCCGAAGTGGCGCCGTGGCTGACGCTCGACACCGATCCCTATCCGAGTGTCGTCGACGGCAAGATCGTCTGGATCATCGACGGTTACACCACCAGCGCCCACTACCCGAACTCCACACGGGTGGACTGGCCCCGCGCCATCTCCGACACCCGCACCCAGGCTGACCTGATGCTGCAGGGCATGCAGGTCAACTACGTGCGGAACTCGGTCAAGGCCACCGTCGATGCGTACGACGGCACCGTGACGCTGTACGAGTGGGATGAACAGGACCCGATCCTCCAGACCTGGAGCAAGGTGTTCCCCGGCACGATCACGCCCAAGGAAGACATCTCTCCCGGGCTGATGGCGCACCTCCGCTACCCGCAGGACCTGTTCAAGGTGCAGCGCGAGACCATGCGCCGCTACCACACCACCAGCG
>CAZPSO010000022.1:0-16930 GCA_964588895.1 uncultured Tessaracoccus sp. | reverse complement strand
GTTTGGGTGGGCGATCAGGGAGGTGACGCTCACGATCAGCTCGGGGCGCGTGGTCTCGACGTGGATGGGTCCCTCGGGGCCGTGGAAGGCCACACGGTGGTAGGCACCCGGGTACTCACGTGCCTCCAGCTCGGCCTGCGCCACGGCGGTGGAGAACGTGACGTCCCACATGGTGGGGGCGTGGCTGAGGTAGGCCTCCCCGCGCGCACGGTTGCGGAGGAACGCACGCTGCGCAGCCGTCTGGGCCTTGGGCGAGATGGTGCTGTAGAGCAGTTGCCAGTCCACCGACAGGCCCAGCTGTCGCCACAGGTCCTCGAAGGCCTGCTCGTCGATGGCTGTCAGCTCGAGACAGAGCTCCACGAAGTTGCCGCGGCTGATGGGCACCTGGCGTTTCGGGTTGGGTGTGGCCGGGGGAGTGAAGTCCGGGTCGTAGGGCACCGCAGGGTCACAGCGGACCCCGTAGTAGTTCTGGACGCGACGCTCCGTGGGCAACCCGTTGTCGTCCCAACCCATGGGGTAGAACACGTGCTTGCCCTGCATGCGCTGGTAGCGGGCCACCAGATCGGTGTGGGTGTAGCTGAAGACGTGGCCGACATGCAGCGAACCGGAGACCGTCGGCGGTGGGGTGTCGATGGAGAACACCTGGTCGCGGGAAGAGGGGCGCGTGAATGCGTACGTCCTCTCGTCGCGCCAGACCTGGTTCCATTTGGCTTCCAGGCCCTCGAGTGCCGGCCTGTCCGGGAGCGATGCTGTCATGGCTGAATCCTAGTTAGGTGGTGGAGCTGTTCCCAATCGCGCGGGGGCGGGTCCGGCTGGGATGAGAGAAAGGGCCCGGCCCCTTGCGGACCGGACCCCTCCCGTGGCGCTCTGATCAGTTGCCGGCGGCTTCGTTGATGGCGCGGAGGAGGTCCTGCGGGGTGGGCTGGATGAGTACCTCCTGGGTTTGGGCGTCCGCGAACTCCAGACGGTTGCCATCTACCTCGTAGGTGGGGGTTCCGGTCCAGGGGCTGTCGTTGAACGCCTGGTTGCTGGCGTCGGCGAAGTCGCTGAAGGCGCGGCCGTCGTACAGCTCCTGGAAGCGGGTGAGGTCCTCACCGTTCATGCCGATCTGCTCGGGAATGGCGTCGCGCAGCAACTGGTTGGGGTAGCCACCCCCCTGATTGGCGAACATCGTGGTGTGGTACTCCCGGAACATCCCCACCTCATCCGCGGCGGCAGCAGCCATGGAAGCACGCTTGGAGGCATCGCCCGGGGAGTTGGTGTCGAGGAAGTAGGCGGTGCGGTACTCCAAGGTGATGTCGCCGCTGTCCAGCAGCTCGGTGACGGCGGGACCGTAGTCCTGCTCCCGGTAGGCGCAGGCAGGGCACTGGTAGTCCTGCCAGATGATCAGGTGCGGCACTTCTCCTGCGGGTTCTGCACCCCGCGAGTTGTCGGTGATGCCGTTGGCGTCACTGGCGTTCGGGGGGGTCAGCTGTTCTGCGGAGACGGTGGCGGTCCTGCCGATGCTCTGGGTGATGGCGATGGCGACGACGACGAGTACGACGACGCCGAGGACGGCTGCGCCGGCCATCATGATCTTGCGGTTCTTCGCGGCGCGTGCCTCGAGCTCCTGCTGTTGCCGCAGCGCGGCGCGCTTGCTCAGGCCCGAATTGTTGGCCATGTCTCTCCTCGACTTCTCCCAGTGATACCCGGCCATGTTATCCAGTCGATGCAAGGAGGCGAAAACGCCCCGGTCGCCGCCGGGGAGGATCCGATGCGTGAAACGCGCCGTTGCCCACTACGCTGGACACCATCATGACCAAATCCCACTCCCAGCTGGTGGCCGAGCTCACCAGCCGCTGGCCGGAGCATCGCGTCGCGCCCAGCCTGAGCCGTATCAGCGCCCTGATGGACCTGCTGGGCCATCCCGAGCATGCCGCCCCGGTGATCCAGGTGGCTGGCACCAACGGCAAGGGCAGCACCGCCATCATGATCGACTACCTCCTGCGTGCAGCGGGGCTGCGGGTGGGACGCTTCTCCAGCCCCCACCTCAGCGACGCCCGTGAGCGCATCAACGTCGACGGTGAAGCCCTCACAGCAGAACGTTTCGCTCAGGTGTGGGATGAGATCGAACCTTTCGTACAGATGGTGGACGAACAGAAGCTCGACGGTGTCGACATGACGTTCTTCGAGGTCATCACCGGCATGGCCTACGCCGCGTTCGCCGACGCACCCGTTGACGTGGTGGTGATGGAGGTGGGACTGGGAGGCCGCTGGGACGCCACGAGCGTCGCCAACGCATCCGTGGCGGTGGTCTGCCCCATTGACCTGGACCACACCCACATCCTGGGCGACACGCTCGCCCAGATCGCAGCAGAGAAGGCCGGGATCATCAAGGAGGGCTCGGTGGCTGTCCTGGCCGGGCAAGCCCCGGAGGCCGCCCAGGTGTTGTTGGCCCGGGCGGTGGAAGTAGGTGCCAAGGTGCGGGCAGAGGGTCCCGATTTCGCGCTCCTGTCGCGCCAGCAGGCTGTGGGGGGGCAGTTGCTACGTCTGGACGCCGCCGGCGGCCCGGTGGGCGACGTCTACCTCCCGCTCCACGGTGAACACATGGGGCGCAACGCGGTGCTGGCGGTGGCAGCGGTGGAGGCGTTCCTGGGCGGCAAGGGCCTGACGGGTGATGTGATCACCGAGGGGCTCGGGGCGGTGGAGGCTCCCGCCCGGGCGGAGTTGGTTCGCCAGTCGCCGCCGGTCGTGGTGGACACCGCCCACAACCCGCAGGCGGCCCGGGCCACGATTCTCACCGTGGCCGAGGCTTTCAACTTCACGCCGCTGATCGGGGTGGTGGGGATGATGCGCGACAAGGATCATGCCGCGGTCCTGGAGATCTTCGCCTCCGAGATGGACCAGGTGGTCATCACCGAGGCATCTGGCACCGACCGGGCCTTCCCCGCCGAGGAGCTGGCCGCCCTCGCCGAGGACTTCTTCGGAGATGGCACGGTGCACCGCGCAGCCAACGTGGCGGAGGCGATCGACGTTGCCATCATGCTGGCCGACGCGGCGGGAGTGCATTCCGGCGTACTGGTGACAGGCTCCCTGATCGTCGCGGGCGAGGCCCGGGACCTGCTCGTGACGCAACGTGGGGAGGACATGGGTGAAGCTTGATCCCAGGAACCCGATGCGCTCGGCGCTGATGTCCGTCCTCATCTTCGAGGTCATCGTGTTCTGGCTCGGTTACGCGGGAATGGTGCAGGTCTCCGACGTGGCTCCGCTCACCGGTGCCCTGTGGACCGCAGCGGCAACGTTGCTCGTGGTCGCGGGGGTGTGGGGGCTGCGCCGCGGCTGGGGTTACTACCCGGCGTGGGCCGGGCAGGTGGCCGGCGTGTTACTGGGACTGCTGACCCCGTGGATGTATGCGATGGGCGGGGTGTTCGCCCTGATCTGGGTGATGTCGTTCGTGCTGGGCAAGAGGCTGGAAGCAAACAGGAAGTGATCATGGAAAAAACATTCGTCATCATCAAACCCGACGCCGTGCGCGCAGGCCGGGTGGGGAGCATCATCGACCTCTTCGAGCAGGAAGAACTCACCATCGAACGGATGGACCTGCGCACCATCGACGGCTCCTTCGCGGACCGCCACTACGCGGAGCACGTGGAGCGCGACTTCTACCCGCCGCTGCGCGAGTTCATGACTTCCGGACCGTTGGTGGCCCTGGTCCTGACCGGCGACGACGCCGTCGCGAAGGTGCGCGAGATCAACGGCGCAACTGACCCGGCCCAGGCAGCCGAGGACACCATCCGCGCGTGCTGGGGCACCTCCGTGCGGGAGAACTGCGTCCATGGCTCCGACAGCGCCACCTCCGCCGAGCGCGAGATCAGGCTCTGGTTCCCCGCATGAGCCACCCGCAGCAGCCGCAGTCGAACCACCCCCCCACCCCGCCGGGGTCATGGGCCCCCCAGGCACAGCCCCCGCAGCCGGGGGCCGGCCAGTGGACACCCGCACCCGGGCCGGGACAGCACCCCCCGCAGTGGGGGCCCCCGGCCCAGGGCTACGGGCCACTCCACCCGGGTCCCGGGACCCCTTGGGCCATGGCCAGGCCGCCTGCATTGCCAACGGAACCCGCCGAGTACCACACATTCTGGCGTCGGCCCCACGTGGGGACTGGCCGCATCATCGGCATGCTCCTGCTGCTGCCCGTTGCCTTCTTCCTGGTCAGCATCGCGGCAGTCGTCGGTGCCCTGGCGTTCATGGGCGCCACGGGCGGTGATCCCCTGCAAGCGGTCACCGACGCCGCCGAGGGGGCGATGGGCCCGGAGATGGTGGCTGCCAACAGCATCGGCCTCGGTCTGCTGGTGCCCGCCTGCCTGCTCATCGCCTGGATCTCCGGTCAGCGACCCGGCTTCATCCACTCGGTTGTCGGGAAGTTCCGCTGGGGCTGGTCGCTGGTCTGCCTCGGCCTGGCCCTGGTCGCCGTGCTGATCGCCCTGGGCATCCAGCAACTGCTCGCCACCGACCAAACGGCGGGAACCGAGCTGCAGATCTACCCCCATTCCTGGGCGCTGCTGGTGGTCCTGATGCTCGTGACCCCCTTCCAGGCTGCAGGCGAGGAGTACCTGATCCGAGGCATCGGGTTCAGGGGAGTGGCCAGCCTGATCCCATCGCGACTCGCGGGACTGCTCATCGGGGCGTTGGTCACGAGCCTGGTCTTCATGGCCATCCACGGTGCCGGTGACCCGTGGCTCAACCTCACCTACTTCGTGATGGGACTGCTGTTCTGCTACATCACGTGGCGCACCGGGGGCATCGAGGCGGCGGTCATGCTGCACATCGGCAACAACATGGTGGGCATGGCGCTCATCCCGTTCATGGACCTGGGGGAGGCCTTCGACCGCAGTGCCGGCGTGGGCGACCCGCTGATCCTCGTCCAGCTGCTGATGCTGATCATCGCTGCCGCCATCATGGAGGCCTTGGCGCGCCGCCGGAAGCTGATCTGGGCCAACGCACCGGCGGCCGAGCCGCCGCGCAGCGTCCCCATCGAGGAGTCGAGCTTCGCCAAGGCTCCCTGACAGTGGTGTCAATCCGGCGCGACATCGGGTTATTGTGGGTCTCGCCATGACTTCCACGATGCCCGAGCTGTCCCTGTACTCCCGGCTGGAGCCCCTGCTGGCCAAGGTTTCCAAGCCGATCCAGTACGTCGGCGGTGAACACAACTCCGTGGTCAAGGAGTGGGACTCCGTCGCCGTGCGCTGGTGCCTGTCCTACCCGGACGCCTACGAGGTGGGCCAACCCAACCAGGGTGTGGCCATCCTCTACGAGGTTCTCAACGAGCGCGACTGGATCCTGGCCGAGCGCACATACTCGGTGTGGCCCGACATGGAGGCGGCCATGCGTGAGGCCGACGTGCCGCAGTTCACGCTGGACGCACACCGCCCCGTGCGGGAATTCGACCTGCTGGGCGTCAGCTTCGCCACCGAACTTGGCTACACCAACCTGCTGGGCATGTTGGACCTGGCCGGCATGAGCATCCACGCCGCCGCGCGGGCCGAGGACGAACCCATCGTGGTGGCGGGCGGCCACGCCGCCTTCAACCCCGAACCCATTGCGGACTTCATCGACGTCGCCGTTCTGGGTGACGGTGAGGAGGCCAGCCTGCTCATCTCCCAGATCGTGGCCGAGTGGAAGCAGGAGGAGCGCCCCGGCGGCCGCGACGGTCTGCTGACGCGTCTGGCCTCCACCGGTGCGTTCTACGTTCCGAAGTTCTACGACATCGACTACCTGCCCGACGGCCGGATCCAGCGGGTGGCTCCCAACTGCGCCGGCGTGCCGTTCCAGGTTCGCAAGCACACCCTGATGGACCTGGACAAGTGGCCCTACCCGGCCCGCCCCATCGTCCCCATGGCCGAGACGGTTCACGAGCGCTACTCGGTGGAGATCTTCCGCGGTTGTACCCGGGGTTGCCGGTTCTGCCAGGCCGGGATGATCACCCGCCCCGTGCGCGAGCGCAATATCGAGACCATCGGCACAATGGTGGCCGGCGGCTTGAAGGCCACCGGCCTCGAGGAGATCGGCCTGCTCAGCCTCAGCTCCGCCGACCACTCGGAGATTGCGCAGGTCACCAAGGAACTGGCCGACCGCTATGAGGGCACGAACGTGTCCCTCTCCCTGCCTTCCACCCGCGTCGATGCCTTCAATATCGATCTGGCCAACGAACTCTCCCGCAACGGCCGGCGATCCGGTCTCACCTTCGCCCCCGAGGGCGGTTCGGAGCGGATGCGCAAGGTGATCAACAAGATGGTCACGGAGGACGACCTCATCGACACCGTGGCCGCCGCCTTCAGCAACGGGTGGCGCCAGGTCAAGCTGTATTTCATGTGTGGACTGCCCACCGAGACGGACGAGGACGTGCTGGCCATCGCCGCACTGGCCTCCCGGGTCATCGAGACCGGTCGACGCGAGTCCGGAACCCGGGACATCCGGTGCACCGTCTCCATCGGTGGGTTCGTGCCCAAGCCCCACACCCCATTCCAATGGGCCGCGCAGGCCTCCGTGGAGACCATCAATTCACGGCTGATGCAGTTGAAGGACAAGATTCGCGAGGACCGCGACTACGGTCGCGCCATCGGCCTGCGCTACCACGATGGCAAGCCGGGCATCATTGAGGGACTCCTGAGTCGGGGAGACCGCCGGGTGGGTCGTGTGATCGAGCGGGTATGGCGCGAGGGCGGGAGATTCGACGGCTGGAGCGAGCACTTCAGCTACGAGCGCTGGACCGCGGCCGCCGCCCTGGAGTTGGCGCCGTTCGGCGTCGACCTGGACTGGTTCACCACCCGCGAGCGGGGCTACGAGGAAGTCCTGCCATGGGACCACCTGGACGCGGGCCTGGACAGGGACTGGCTCTGGCAGGACTGGCAGGACTCCCTCGACGAGGTCGCCGTGGAGGACTGCCGCTGGACGCCCTGCTTCGACTGCGGTGTCTGCCCCGAGATGGACACCGACATCCAGATCGGCCCCTCCGGCAAGACCCTGCTCCCGCTGCCCGTGGTCAAACCCGACTGGGTGTGACCGACGCGTCTGGGGGTGCGGATGGCTCCCCGCACGTAACGATTGAATAACAACCCCCGTCTGCGCCCGGGGTGCCCGACGGTGCCGTCATAGCTTTGGAAGGTGCGCGCGTGCGCGCGCGTAACGCAGCGGCGGGACCAGCCGCAAGTGGTTGGAAGACTGGGGCGGCCTCGCTACCTTGACATGGACCTGACTTTCTCAATCCAGGAGGACCAGCATGCTCCCGAAGAGCAACAACCCCCGCCGCATCCGCGCCCTCGTGGCGGCCGCCAGCGCCGCCGCCCTCGTTCTGAGCGCGTGTGGTTCCGACGACGGCGGCACCGCCGACGGTGACGACCTCGGGCTGATCAACGATGGCACCCTGGTGGTGGCGATGAGCGGAGAGTTCCAGCCGTTCAGCTACTTCGAGGGCAACACCCTGACCGGCTTCGACCACGACATCGGTGTGGCGATGGCAGAGGAACTGGGCCTGGAGGTGGACTCCCAAACGGGTGCCTTCGACACGCTGATCGCGGGTGTGCAGGCCAACCGCTACGACGTGCTCATCGCGTCCATGACTCCCACCCCGGAGCGCGACGAGGCTGTGGACTTCACCGACAGCTACTACATCTCCGGCGCCCAGGCGTTTGTGGCACCGGACACCGAGTGCACGGACATCTCCGAGATGGACTCGCCCGTGGTGGGTGTGGCCACCGGCACCACCTACCAGGACTACCTGGAGAACGAGGGTGCTGAGTGGGTGGGGGAGATCCGCACCTTCTCCTCCGACATCACCGCCCTGCAGGACACCGCGGCCGGTCGACTCGACGCCTCCATGACCGACCGCAACGTCGGTCTGCACCAGATCCAGGAGTCCGACATCGACCTCGTGGAATGTGGTGCGCCGCTCTTCACCGAGGAGCCCGCATTCGCCGTCGCCGAGGGCAACGCTGGTCTCCAGGAGGCCCTGAACGAGGCCTTGGCCGCCATCAAGGACAACGGCACCTACGCGGAGATCTCCGAGCAGTACTTCGGCAAGGACATCTCCGTCGTCGGCACCGACGGCTGAGGGAACCTGCATCTTGTCCCGCTTCCTCGAGCTCTTCGTCGAGTACTCACCGCTGTTCATCGAGGCCACCTGGGTGACGCTGCGCCTGACGGCGGCCGCCCTGGTCATGGCGATGATCGGCGGCGCGATCGTGGCCGCCATGACCATGAGCGGGATCCGTCCCCTGAAGTGGGTGGCCACGATGTACATCGGGTTGGTCCGCGGCACCCCGCTGATCACCCAGATCTTCATCATCTACTTCGGGCTGACCGCCATCGTGACGCTCCCGGCCTTCTGGGCCGGGGCGTTCGCGCTGGCGTTCCACAATTCCGCCTACATTGCCGAGATCATCCGTTCCGGCTTCCAGGCGGTCCCCAAGGGGCTGACGGAGGCCGCCCGCTCGCTCGGGCTCTCGCGAGCCCAGACCCTCAAGCGGGTGCAGGCGCCACTGGCGTTGCGCACCACGTTGCCGGTGTTGGGCAACCAGTACATCATCGCGGTGAAGGACTCCTCCCTGGTCTCATTCATCGGCATGACCGAGCTTTTCCAGACCTCGCGCAACATGGCTGCCAGCACCTACCAGCCACTGATGGCGTACACGGCGGTGGCGGGCTACTACCTCGTCATCGTCCTGGTTCTGACCGGGCTGCTCAGCTGGCTGGAACATAGACTGGGAGCACACAGCAGGGCGGCCGCATCATGAGTCACGTACAGCACAACCCCCTCTCGACCGAACAGCCGATGGTCAGCATGCGCGGCATCGTCAAGCGATTCGGCACCACCACGGTGCTGGACGGCATCGACCTGGACGTGCGGCAGGGCGAGGTGGTCACGCTCATTGGGCCCTCCGGGGCCGGCAAGAGCACCCTGCTGCGGTGCGTCAACGGTCTGGAGCGGATCTCCGAGGGCAGCATCGAGGTGGACGGCGAACACCTGTCCTACAGCGAGAAGGCCCTGAACCAACTGCGAGCCCGGATCGGGATGGTCTTCCAGCAGTTCAACCTCTTCCCCCACATGAAGGTCATCGAGAACGTCGCCATGGCGCAACGCGACGTCCTTGGCCGCTCCGCGGAAGAGGCCCGGGAGCGCGGCTTCGACCTACTGGATCGCGTAGGGATGGGGCACAAGGCCGACGCGTACCCCGGTCATCTCTCGGGCGGGCAGCAACAGCGCGTGGCCATCGCGCGTGCCCTGGCCATGGACCCCGCGGTGATGCTGTTCGACGAGCCAACGTCGGCCCTCGACCCCGAGCTGGTGGGCGAGGTGCTCGACGTGATGCGCCGGCTCGCCGACGACGGCATGACCATGATGGTGGTCACCCACGAGATGCGGTTCGCGCGCAAGGCCGCGGATCGTGTGGTGCTCCTGGCCGACGGGGGCATCGCGGAGGAAGGCCCCACCGAGCAGGTGCTCGATTCGCCCACCAGTGAGCGGGGCCGGGCCTTCCTGGAGGAACTGCTCAACCACTGAAACAAAAACATGAAAGTCCATTCAGGTTTCTCCGGTTCTCTGGCATAGTCTTCTCCCACGGGGGCAGGACGCCCCCTCAATCGATGAGAGCAGGACTGCCATGACACTCCTCGAAGGCATCACGGCCCGCGTGGTTCCCACCGCGCGCCTGGACGTGGGCATCCTGGAACGTGCCGGTGACGACGCGGCCGCAGGACCGCGGGAGACCGTCGTGTTCATCCACGGCAACGTGTCCTCCGCGCTGTTCTGGCAAGAGACCATGCTGGGACTGCCCCGCAGCCTCCGTGTGATTGCCGTGGACCTGCGGGGATTCGGGAACACCGAGACGTTGCCACTGGACGCCACCCGTGGCGTGCGAGACTTCAGCGACGACGTCCACGCGCTGCTCGAGGCCCTCGGCATCCCGACGGCGCACTTCGTCGGATGGTCCATGGGCGGGGGAGTGGCCATGCAGTACGCCCTCGACCACCCGGTGCTCAGCCTCACGCTGCAGGCCCCGGTCTCGCCCTACGGATTCGGCGGCACCCGACGCGACGGCTCCCGCCTCACCGACGACGACGCCGGCTGCGGTGGCGGGGGAGGCAACCCCGACTTCATCGCCCGCCTCCGCGACGGTGATACCTCCGACGAGGCCCCCACCTCGCCACGCTCGGTGTTCCGCTCCGGCTACGTGGCGCCGGGCCACATCGCAGAGCACGAGGACGTCTGGGTGGCCTCCATGCTCACCACCTCCACCGAAGCCGGCAACTACCCGGGGGATTCTTCTCCCAGCGCCCATTGGCCCGGCTTCGGCGCGGGTGGCGTTGGCGTGCTCAACACCATGGCACCCCGGCACTTCAACACCTCCGCCATCGTGGATCTCGCCGACAAGCCACCCATCCTGTGGATCCACGGCACCGTGGACGCCATCGTCTCCGACGCGTCGTTCTACGATCTCAACCACCTGGGGGCCGTCGGAGCCATCCCCGGCTGGCCGGGTGCCGACGTGGCTCCCGCCCAGGAGATGGTCTCCCAGACCCGCGACGTCCTGGACGCCTACCGGCGGGCTGGCGGCGAGGTCACCGAGATCACGCTCGAGGGCGTCGGCCATTCCCCCCACCTCGAGCGCCCGACGGAGTTCCGCGACGCCGTGACGGAGTTGATCAGCAGCACGTGAGCGCCGGGTGGCCGCAGCCGACTCGCCGCCGGAGCCGACCGTGATCGCGGGAACCGGTAGGCTCCGGAATCGTGGGTGAGCAGCGCATGGTGGGATTCGACCGGCAGAAGTATCTGGAGCTACAGGCCCAGCACATCGACGAGCGGCGCAAACGGTTCGGCGGCAAGCTCTACCTGGAGTTCGGCGGCAAGCTCTTCGATGACCACCACGCCGCCCGGGTCCTGCCCGGTTTCACGCCGGACAACAAGATCGCCATGCTCGAGACGCTCAAGGATGAGCTGGAGGTGGTGGTGGTGATCTCCGGGATGGACCTGGCCAACAACAAGGTCCGCGCCGACCTCGCCATCACCTACGAGATGGACGTGCTGCGCCTGATCGACGAGTTCCGCTCCTACGGCCTACTGGTGGGCAGCGTGGCGATCACCCAGGTGGGCGACGGCCACAAACAGGCCAGCGCGTTCAAACGGAAGCTGGAACGGCTCGGCATCAAGGTCTACAGGCACTACCCGATCCACGGCTACCCGCACGACGCCGCCCAGATCCTCAGCGGCCACGGCTTCGGTCGCAACGACTACATCGAGACCTCTCGCGACCTGGTGGTCATCACCGCCCCCGGCCCCGGCAGCGGCAAGATGGCCACCTGCCTCTCGCAGCTCTACCACGACCACAGGGGGGGCATCGAGTCCGGCTATGCCAAGTTCGAGACCTTTCCCATCTGGAACCTGCCGCTGGATCATCCGGTCAACCTGGCGTACGAGTCGGCCACCGCGGACCTGGACGACGTCAACATGATCGATCCGTTCCACCTTGCGGCCTACGACGAGCAGGCGGTCAACTACAACCGCGACGTGGAAATCTTCCCCGTCCTGCAGCTGCTCTTCGAGCAGATGCTGGGACGCGCACCGTACAAGTCCCCCACGGACATGGGTGTCAACATGGTGGGCCAGTGCATCAGCGACGACGAGGTCTGCCGGGAAGCGGCCAAGCAGGAGGTCATCCGTCGCTACTACAAGGCCCTGGTGGAAGAGCGACGGGATGAGCTCGACCCGGTGGCCAGCGACCGGATCGCCATTGTGATGAGCAAGCTGGGGCTGGTGCCCGAGGACCGCCCGGTGGTGCGGCCGGCCCAAGACCTGGCCAGGCGCACGAAGCAGCCCGCTGCAGCGATGCAGTTGGCCGACGGGCGGATCCTGACGGGCAAGACCTCCGCCCTGCTGGGCAGTTCTTCGGCGTTGTTGTTGAATGCGCTGAAGGTGCTGGCCAACATCGAGGATCACGTCAACCTGCTCTCACCCAAGTCCATCGAGCCCATTCAGGTGCTCAAGACCCGTCACCTGGGCAGTGCCAATCCGCGACTCCACACCGACGAGGTCCTGATCGCACTATCCGTCAGCGCCACCTTCGATGACAACGCCCGCAAGGCCCTCGACCACCTCGCGGCGCTGAGGGGTTGTGACGTGCACACCACCACCATCCTGGGCTCGGTGGACGAAGGCATTTTCCGCAACCTGGGTGTCCACGTCACCTCCGAACCGGTGTTCTCGAACAAGAAGCTCTACCGCAAGCGCTGAGGAGTCCAGCCGTTCAGTTCGTGAAGGTGACCAGGTGGATTCTTCGTTCGTCCCAGACCACCCACAGCGCGTCGCCGTCCTGCCGGGCGTGGGTCGTCTGGCGGCCGAGCAGGTGCTCGGCGCAGTCGAGGTCGGTGGCTTCCAGGTAGAGCTCCAGGGCGCTGCAGTCTGTCAGTGGCGCATTGACGGGTGCGCCGATGCCGGGACCCGTGCTGGCTTGCCGCAGTGCCTCCGGTGAGCCGGCCGCGTAGTCCAGGGACCAGGCCGCAGATCCCTGTTCGCCCCATTCGACCCCGGAGTGGTGCACGTCGGTGACGTCGACCGGGATGGCCAACTGCCAGTGTGTCTGCAATTCGGGCAGGGGCCCCTGGTCCCATGCCGGCCCGACACCGACGAAGGAGCGGGCGAACCAGTAGGCGGCACCGGCCACCAGGAGGGCAAGGACGAGGAACACGGTGGCCTGGTGGCTGACGGGTCGCCGTTTGTACTCCCGGCGGGCCTGGGGTTGCTCGTCAGGTTGCGACATGGTCATGAGGCTACCCTCGCCTCGACGCGGTCCTCGATGAACCACCTCCGTGCGATCCGCAGGCCGAGCACCGTCATGGGCACCACCAGGGACAGTTGCAGGACCAGGGGCACGGTCCAGTCGTCGAACCTGGCGTACAGGATGCCCATCGCCAAGGGGCCGGCGGCGGCGATGAGGTATCCAACGGACTGTGCGAAGCCGGACAGCGCCGCCGTGCCCGATGGGGTGCGGGCGCGGGTGCCCACCAGTGCCAGGAAGAAGGGGAACCCGGAAAGCCCCAGGGCCAGCAGGATCGCCCAGAGCAGGGGCGCGGCCATGGGGGCGAGGATGAGGCCCAGGAAGGCGACGGTCAGCAGCAGGTTGATGCCGAGGAGCAAACCCACAGGCTGCGCCACCCGGCCCACCCAGACGGGGACGACGAAGGCCGTCAGGATTCCGAGGCCGGTGACCACGCCCAGCAGCAGCCCCGCGTCCACCTGGTCCATGCCGGCGTCCACGAAGATGGTGGGCAACCATCCGAACACCGAGTACGCATGGGCAGACTGCATGCCGAAGTAGACGGCCATGGCCCAGCCGATTCCGGTGCGTGACACGTCGCGCAGGCTGTGGTGCACGTGACCGGTGGTCCTGGCCGAGTGGGGCCGGTTGTGGCGCAACATCGGGATCCAGCACAACAGGCCAGCGAGCGCGATGGTGGCACCCGCCGTGAACGCCGCCCGCCACCCGCCCAACGCGATGGCCAACGGAACGGTGGCAACGCTGGCGCTGGTCACGCCGATGGCGATGAACAGCGAGTACAGAGAGGTGGCCAGTGAGACGCGGTTGGGGAAGTGACGTCGTACCAGGGACGGCAGCAGTACGTTGCCAAGCGCCATGCCGGCCAACGCCACCACGGTCAGGGCGAGAAACATCCAGGACGCCGTGGCGAACACGCGCCCCACCTGGCCGCCCACCAGCAGCACCAGGGCGAGCCCGACAGTTCGGTGCTGGCCAATCCGCCGGCCGAGTTCCGGGGCCAGTGCCCCGAAGACCGCGAAACACAAGGCGGGAAGTGAGGTGAGGAACCCGGCGACAGCGCCGCCCATGCCCAGTTCGGCCGCGATGTCGCCCAGCACCGGGCCGACCGAGACCGCCACCGGCCGCAGATTGAACGCGAGCAGGAGGATGGCTGCCAGGGGCATCCACCGCCTGATTCGATCCATCGTGCCTCCTGACAGGGCCGACGGCAAGCATATCGGCGCTGGTCGTTGTCCCACTACACTGCAGGATCGTGGGTAGAAGACAACCTCCGGTGCAGCAGCCGCCACCGGCGCAGAAGCTCAGACTGCGCTACGCCAAGCGCGGGCCGGCCAGGTTCACCTCCCACCGCGACTTCGGAAGGGCACTGGAACGTTCGCTGAGGCGGGCGGAGGTGCCCATGGCCTATTCCTCGGGCTTCAACCCCCACCCACGTATTTCCTACGCCAACGCGGCGCCCACGGGAGCCGCGTCGGAGGCTGAATACGTGGAACTCGGGCTGGGTCAGGCATGTGACCCCGAGAAGATCCGTTCGGCCCTCAACGAGGTGTTGCCCACCGGGTTCGAGATCGTGGCGGTGGCGGAAGCCCGCCCGGAGTCCCTGACCGACCTGCTGCAGGCCAGCGACTGGGAGATGGGCATGCCCGGTGCGGCGCCCGCAGCACTTCAGGAGGCGGTCGGGCAACTGATGGCCTCCGCCGAATGCGTGGTGGAGCGCATGACCAAGAATGGTTTGCGCAGCTTCGACGTGCGGGTCGCCCTGCTCGGGCTCGACGTGGAGGCAGACCTGCTGCGGCTGCGCATCGTGCACCAGACCCCCTTGGTGCGCCCCGACGATGTTCGCACCGCTTTGCGGACGATGGCACCGGGCATCCCCGACACGCCGCCCGTGTTGCGTCGGCTTCGGCAGGGACCCCTGCGCCACGGGGACATCACCGACCCGCTCCTGTAATTCCCGACCCATGCCCGTGATTCGATGCCGAGGATTGCGACGGGGTGTGGAACAATGGTGCGCAGGTCGGGCACCGCCGGTGTCCAGGAACGGCCGAGACTGTACCGCGACGAGGTAATTCGACCGCGGCGTTCTCCCCCGAATCCCATGGCCATCAGTCTTGAAGCACAGCCCCGGTTGTGCCAGAAGCGCGCAGTTGCGCGTCGAAGGAGTTACATGCCTGAGATCGAAGGTGGCCAGGAAGCCACCACGGAATCCACCCAGTCCACCCCCGCACCGCGTCGCCGTCGGGCCGCATCCCGCCCGGCCGGCGCACCTCCGGTGAGCAGCGCTCCCGTCGAGGCCCCCCACACCACCGTCGCGGCGGCCGCAGCCCCCAGTGTGGCGCCGCAGGCCGAGCCGCTCGAGAAGCCGGCCACCACGCGGCGTCGCCGCGCCAGCCGCCCCGCAGGTACCCCGGAGCCGGCTCCTGCACCCGAGCCGGTGCAGGCCTCTCCCGAGACCTCGGAGAACACCGTTGCGGGAGAGGTCGCCGCACAGGACCAGCCCGAGCCGGAGAAGAAGCCCGCCACCCGCCGTCGCAGCACGCGCCGCAAGACCGATGAGCCGCAGGATTCCGCCGCCGAAACCCAGGCAGCGCCCCCGGCTGGGGCCAGGGTGGAAGCTGACGAGCACCCCCCGTCCGGGGATGTCCCCGAGGGGTCCGAAGCAGACAGGCAGCCAGCCAGGCGGCGACGTTCGCGCGCCGGATCCAGGGCGCCCGAGGCCGCCGAGGCAGCCGAGGCTGTCGATCAGCCGGAGGCCGTGGAAGAGATGGAGGACGGGATCGCCGCCGCGTTGCGGATGGCCGAGGAAGAGGCATCGGAGCGCAAGGCGCTCGTCGCCGATCCGTTCTCGCTGACCAAGGAATCGCGCCAGGCCGCCCTCGAGGAACTGGCCGCAGGCATCGCCCACGACGCGGACGACGAAGACGATTCTGACGACGATTCCGACGATGACGACGACTCGGACGATGACGATTCCGACGAGGACGACGATTCCGACGAGGACGACTCTGACGACGACGAGGATGACGACTCGGGCGACGAGGAGGATTCAGACGACGACGATTCCGATGATGAGTCCGACGACGACCAGACCCAGCGCCCCGTGCGGCGCCGTCGTCGACGCGGGGGGCGCCGTCGCCGTCGTGGCGGCAGCCGGCCCTCTGAGGACCAGGGCGACGATGACTCCGAGGAAGACAGTACGGATGACGACTCCGAGGACGACTCGGACGACGATTCCTCCGAGGAGTCCCCGGGCGAACCCGCCAAGGACGACGACTCCGACGCCACCACCGGACAGCGCCGCCGGCGCCGCCGGCGTCGCCGCAGCGGCACGGGTGCGTCGGAGTCCACCGGGACCGGCGATGACGAGGTCACCGGTATCGAAGGCTCCACCCGCATGGAGGCCAAGCGCCAGCGCCGCAAGGAGAACCGTGCGGCCGGCCGGCGCCGAGCCCCCATCCTGAGTGAGGCCGAGTTCCTGGCCCGTCGCGAGTCCGTCAAGCGGGAGATGGTGATCCGCCAGGGTGACGAATACACGCAGATTGCAGTCATGGAGGACGGGATCCTCGTGGAGCACTACGTGGACCGCGACAGCTCCAGCTCCTTGATCGGCAACGTCTACCTCGGCAAGGTGCAAAACGTGCTGCCCAGCATGGAGGCCGCCTTCATCGACATCGGTCGGGGCCGCAACGCCGTCCTGTACGCCGGTGAAGTGGACTGGGACCACTTCGGGGTGACCGCCGAGGACCGCAAGGTGGAAAAGGTCTTCAAGTCTGGCCAGTCAGTCCTGGTCCAGGTGACCAAGGACCCGGTGGGAGCCAAGGGCGCCCGCCTGACCGGCCATGTGTCGCTGCCGGGCCGCTACATCGTGTACTCACCCGGCGGCCACCTCTCGGGCATCTCCCGCAAGCTTCCGGACGCCGAGCGCGCCCGACTGCGTGGAGTCCTGGCCGACCTGATTTCCGACGACGAGTCCGTGATCGTGCGCACCGCTGCCGAGGGCGTTGCCTCCGACGAACTGGTCCGCGACGTCAACCGGCTCAAGGCCCAGTGGGAGGTCATCGAAAAGAAGGTCAAGCAGGGCAAGGCACCCCAGCCGTTGCACAGCGAGCCAGACCTGACGCTGC
>CAZPSO010000021.1:0-17994 GCA_964588895.1 uncultured Tessaracoccus sp. | reverse complement strand
GGCCACCATCGGGATGGAGTAGTCGGCGGGCTTGGCCGAGACCCAGCGCACCGCGGCGACGAAGCCGGCGATGGCCGTCACCAGGGAGGTGAAGAAGCCACCCACCGGGTCGGCAGCGGACTCCCCCAGCAGGCCCATGAACGCGGGGGCCGCGGCCATCGCCCAGATGAAGGCCAGCACCGCGGGAACCACCATCGTGGCGGTACGCACCGTGCCGGGGTCGAACGGGAAACAACGCTGCAGGCCCTTGGTGCGGGACAACACGCGCAACGAGTTGAAGAAGCCGATGAGGGCGCCCATCAAGACGAAGGCGGAGATCGGGGGGTTGACGGCGGAGACCCCCAACGCCTGGATGGCGTAGGGCACCACCATGGAGGCCAACCACAACACCAGCGGCATCGGGTTGCGCCAGAGCCGCTGCACGTCGCGCATGATGAGTGCTGTGGTGCCCTTGCCGGCTCCTCGGGTGGCCCGCACGTGGCCCTTCTCCTTGGCACGGTGCTCCACGAGGATGTCGCGCACCAGCGCGAAGTCCAGCGCGAAGGCGGCGCCCTGCATGCCCGCGATCAGGGAACTCCCGGCCGTGAGCCGCTGGCGCCGGATGTTGCGCAGCCGCTTCCAGGCCACCACACCTGCCACCACACCCAGCAGCAGGCCACCGGCGGCGATCAGGAAGGCCAGCTCAACACCCAGGTGCTCCAGCGGCTCGGGTGAGAGCCAACCGGCAGCGATACCCACCATGGCCGCCAGGGCCACCACGGCAAGCAAGCTGACCACCATCTGCGCCACGCGAGTGATCCAGTGGCGGTCGACGCCCTGCTCCGCGGACGCGAAGGCCGTCAGGCCCAGGGCTCCCAGACCAGCGGCCAGAGCCCAGATCCCCACCTCGACGAGGGGTGAGCCGGTCAGCGCCGCGACGAGCGAACCGAACACCGCGCCCGCAGAGAAGGACACGACCATGGCTCGAATGAACCGGCCCGCCAGGAGTCGGCGGCGGTCCACCGGGGCATCCATCAGCCAGAAGCCCTCGGCAGCGGAGGCGACGATGGGGCCGAACATGCGGCCTGCCACGAGTGTCAGGGCGAGCACGCCAGCCACGGCAGCCCACGGCAGGAGCCCCCGGGCGGCCACGCACGTGTCGGTGACGCAGCCCGCGACCGAACGCTGGGCCTGGACGATGGCGCTGATCAGCATGGCGCCGATGAGGACGACGCCGAAGACCATGACGTACGCATCTCCGAGGGCCTGCCAGAGGTTCCGGTCGGCGCGGCCGTGGCGCCAGTCCTGCATCAGCAGCTTCAGTTGCTTCTCGTCGGCCTGGCCCACCTCTCCGAAACGCGCGTTGACCTCACTCATGCCTGCGGTGCCTCCAACCGGACCTCACGGGCGCCGATCGCGGCCAGCAGCCCGGGCTCGTGACTGGCCATCACGATGGCCAGCCCCTCGTTCATGTCTGCGCGCAGGCGTTTGCCGAGCCATTCGATGCCCTCGACGTCGAGTCGCTGCTCCGGCTCGTCGAGCACCAGCAGTGAGCGGGGGCGAACGAATGCCGTCGCGAGCGCGAGACGTCGACGCTGCCCGGAGGACAGGGTGCTGGGCAACTGGCCCGCCTGCGCCACCAGCTGCACCTCCTCGAGCACCTCGTCCACGAGTTCGTCGGGGTCGGGGATGCCGTGGGCGCGCGCCAGGAGGTCCAGGTGTTCCACCACGGACAGGTCGGGGAAGAAGTCGAGGTCATCGATGACCGTGGCAACCTGACGACGGATCTCGGGATTGGTCTCGCTCATCTTGATGTCGTGGACGGTGACGGTGCCCTCGTCGGCGCGATCGGCCCCCACCAGGCACCGCAGCACGGTGGACTTCCCGGCACCGTTGCGGCCGGTCAGCGCAACTGCCTCCCCCGCCCGGACGGTCAGGGAGAAACCGTCCACGATCGTCACGGGGCCATAGGCCTTCTTCAGCTTGTCCACTTTGAGCACTACGTTCTTCGCCACATCGGCCATTGTTCACCATGGGGCGAAATCCGCCCAATGCACGCCTCGGGCAGCCAGGCGGCCCTGACTGTGGGGGCGGCTAGGCTGATGCAATGCAAAGCTTCAGGGCCGACCTCGACAAGCACCGCTCGGACGTGGCCACCATGTTCGACGGCGTGGCCCGCCGCTACGACCTGCTCAACAGCATCCTGAGCCTGGGACTCGACGCGCGCTGGCGCGAACGGTGCGTCGTGGCCGTCGCGCCCAGGCGCGGCGAGAAGGTACTTGACCTGGCCGCCGGCACCGGGGTCTCCTCGGTGGCGTTCGCCGAAGCCGGCGCACACGTGTTCCCCACCGACCTGTCCATGGGGATGCTGCAGGTGGGCAAGCAGCACCACCCATTCCTCCCGTTCACCGCGGGCGATGCACTGGCCCTGCCCTACGGGGACGACGCGTTCGACGCGGTGACCATCTCCTACGGGCTGCGCAACGTGGAGGACACGTTGGCGGGGCTGCGGGAGCTGCACCGCGTGACCAAGCCGGGAGGCCGCGTCGTGGTCAATGAGTTCTCCACGCCCGTCCAGCCCGCTTTCCGCTGGCTCTACGAGGACGTGGCCCTCGCGGTTCTTCCCCAGGTGGCCGCCATCTCGTCCAACCCCGCCGCCTACGGCTATCTGGCCGAGTCCATCCGGGACTGGCCCCGTCAGGAGGATCTGGCAGACATGATGGCGCAAGCCGGGTGGCGCGACATCGAGTGGCAGAACCTGAGCGGAGGAATCGTCGCGCTCCACCGGGGGTGGAAGCAGGCATGAGTTTCGTCCTCGACGCGTACTCGGCACGCAGTTGCCCCGTCAAGACCTTCAACACCTTCGATCCCACTGCGACGCAGCCCCCCACCCCGCTGGACGAGTCGCTCGCCGAGCAGTTCCAGGGTGGCCGCGAGCGGCGCAAGCAGGTGCTCGACGCAGTCGCGGCCCAGTGTCCGGGCGTGGTGGACCTGCGGGGGCTCGAGGAGTCGGGAGCATCCTGGCAAGAGCGCGAGGAGGCCTGCCTGCAGGCCTTGGCCGAAGGCGTCCCGGCGGTGATTGGCGCGGTCTTGCCGGTTGACCTGGCAGGCCACCGCACCGGTCGGGCGGACCTCCTGGTGCGGGGGGATGACACCCCAGTCGGGACCCCCGGCTACTGGCCCGTGAAGGTGAAGTCCTACCTGGTGCGGGAGAAGCAGCTCAAGGCCGAGATGCTGAAGTTCTCCACTGCCCAGGACATCGGCGCCCTGCAGGCGTTGCCCGGGCTACGGTATCGGACGCGACGGGAGCTCGCGCTGCTGGAGGTGGCGCATGTCTGGCGGCTGCTCGAGGCCGCCGGTTTCGCGTCGCGCACCCAGTGGGGCGGGGTGATCGGCACCGACCAGAACGATCCCGGGCTCGAAGGTCCGGTGATCACATGGCTGGATCTGGGCCACCGCTTCATCCGCACCTTCTCCCGCACCGCCGCCACCGGCTACAAGCTCCGCTCGGCACTGGAGCGGTACGACCATGAGCACGGTTTCCGGGTGCACATCGCCGAGCAGGCACTCAAGCGCACCGGCGAGGACGATCCCGAGCCCCCCGTGCGCCCCATCCGGATCCGTGAGTGCGAGTCGTGCGCCTGGTGGGAGGTCTGCCGGCCGCGGATGGACGACGACGACATCTCGTTGCGCCTGTCCAAGACTCCCCTGGACGTACGCGAACTGCAGACCCTGGTCTCCCTGGGGATCACCACCGTCACGGAACTGGCCGAGGCCGACCTGGAGGGAATCCTTCCGGACTACCTCCCGTTGACCGCGCACCGCGACCGCTCCGAGCAGCGGCTTCGACAGGCGGCACGCCGGGCGCGGATGGTGGCCAGGGGTGTCTACCTGGAGCGCGTCACCGAGGACCCGATCGGGGTGCCCCGCAGCCGCGTGGAGGTGGACCTGGACATCGAGACCACCGAGGGTGACGTCACCTACCTGTGGGGTCTCCTGGTGAGCGACCGCGGACGCAATGAGCAAACGTTCACCCACTTCTCCGGGTTCGAGGACCTCACCCCGGCCGCGGAGATCGAGCTGGCAGCACGGTTTTGCAGGTGGCTGTTGGAGATGGTGGACAAGCACCCCGACCTCCTGGTGTTCCACTACAGCGACTACGAGACGGTCCACCTCCGGCGACTCGCCGAACGCAGCGGGCATCCCGACCTGGTGGCGGTCCTCAAGCTGATCCCCAGGCACTTCGTCGACCTGTTCCTCTTCGTGCGCGACAACTTCGTCGGGGTCGAGGGTCTGGGGCTCAAGACCGTGGCACAGCAGGGTCCCGACTTCCGGTGGCGCGACGACGAACCTGGGGGCCTGGCCTCCCAGGGCTGGTTCGCCACCGCCGTGGCAGACCCCGACCCCATCGCACGGGAGAGCGCCCGCAGGCGGGTCCTGGAGTACAACGAGGACGATGTGCGGGCCACCTGGGCGGTTCGCGAATGGCTGGAGACCTCCCCACCCGCCGTCGGCTAGCGGGGTTGGCCAGCGCGGGGGTTCAACGGCGGCGCTGGATGGCAGCGACGATGACCCGACGACCGGGTTTGGCCAGGGCTGCCCGCAGCCCTTCTTCCGACGTGACGCGTTCGGCCGCCCAGCCAAGCCCGGAGGCCACCGCCACCAGGTCGAGGCCCTGGGGCGTTCCGAAGACGCGTTCGAAGGCGTCGGCGTAATCGGGCGCCCCCTGCTCCAGGGTGTGGAAAATGGCTCCCCCGTCGTCGTCGGCGACGACGACCCGCAGGTCCGGTTGCGGTTCCTGGGCCGGCAGCACCAATGCGCCGAGATCATGCTGGAACGTGAGGTCGCCCAGCAGGACCGTGACGCGCCTGCCCAGCCCCAGTGCCACGCCGGCGGCCGTGCTGATGGTGCCGTCGATGCCCGCCAGGCCCCGGTTGGAGTACACCGCGGGTGCCGGATGCACGATCGGAGCCAGGTCGGCGTCGCGGATCACGGCACTTGCCCCGATGAACAGCACGTCGTCGACGCCCAACGACTCGTTCACGGCCTGCGCCACCGCTTCGCCACCCCAGGGCGGAGTCCCCGCGGTGCGCGCGTCGGCATCAAGCCATTCCCCCAGCCAACCCGGGTCTGATGCAGGCAACAGGACACGATCGGTGACCGCCGACGCCCTGGAACCAATGTCGTGCCAGGCGGCGCCGTCGCTCACCACGACCAGCTCGACGTCCGGACGCTCCAGCAGCGCCGCCATCGGCCGCGAGAGGGTGGGATGCCCAAAAACCACCACCCGTTCGATGCGGTGCCCCAGCCCCCCCCTCAGGTGCTCGCGGTAGCGGGCGATGGCGGATCCACCGGTGCGGGCGTTGCTGGAGGGTTCGGCGAGGAGCGGGACGCCCGCCACCTCCGCGCAGGCGCGTGCCTCGGCACCCACCCGTGGGGAGGCGTCGCCGGCCACCACCACGGTGCGTGGCCCCGGCGGCAGTTCGGTGACCTGCGCCGGGGCGGCACTGGGCGTGATCCGTGGCAGGGCAAGGGGAGGCACCTCGTCACGCCCCACGAGTGGGGCGGCGAACTCCACGTTCAGCTGGACCGGACCCGGCTGGCGGGTTCGGGTGCCGTTGGCCACCGCGTGGGCGCGCACCACGGCCGCCGCCCATTGGTGCGGCTGGCCGGAGCCCGAGTTCAGGCGGATGACGTCAAGCGCCGACGGGCCCAGGATTCCCACCTGCCGCCCCGTCTGGTTGACCCCGGTGCCCACCGCCTCGGAGGGCCGGTCCGCGGTCACGAACACCAGGCCCGCCCCAGTGGCACGGGCCTCCATCGCCGCCGGGGCCAGGTTCGCCGTCGCGGTGCCGCTGGTGGTCACCACCGCCACCGTCTGCTCCGTGGCCTTCGCGATTCCAAGCGCCGTGAACGCGGCGACACGTTCGTCGACCCGAACGTGGAGGCCCACCTCCCCGGCCCGGTCGGCGTCGAAGAGGCGCAGTGACAGTGGTGCGTTGCGGGAGCCGGGAGCCAATACGAAGTGCCGTACACCGGCCGCCGCGAGGGCGTCGACCACCACCGCTCCGAGCAGTACCGAGTTCACGAGGTCTCCTCCATGAGCCGTTCCAGACCGCCGAACTGCGCGGCCACCCGCTGCAGGCGCTGCGTCCACCAGTTGGTCACGTCATCCGTGGCCCGCACCTGCTCGAGCGCGTCGACGGGCACGTCGCGCACCCGGATCCTGCCATCGACGGGTACCAGGGGACGCGTGGTGACGTCCCGGACGAACAGGGTGCCGGTTTGCAGGCCGCAAGCCATCGACAGCACCGGCAGACTGGCGGCCAGGGCGACGCCGGCGCGCAGGCCGACGGAAGTCTCCAGTGCGCTGGAGACCACAACCGGCATGTCCAGCTGGTCAGCGAGCTCGAGGCAACGTGTTGTGCCACCGAGGGGCTGGACCTTCAGGATCGCCACGTCGACCACGTCGCGCACCAGCAGCGGGTCGCGGCTCCGGCGGATGGACTCGTCGGCCGCCAGGGGTACGACAACCCCGCGGCGGTCGAGTTCGTGGCGCAGCCGGCGAAGACCCTCCACCCCCTCGACGGGCTGTTCGGCGTACTCCAGGTCGAACTGGGACAGCTCGGTCAGTGCCTCCAGGGCACCCGCGTGACTCCATGCAGTGTTCGCATCCACCCGGAGCCGACCGGTGGGGCCGAGCGCCTCGCGCACGGCTGCCACGCGGGCCACGTCGTCGTCCAGGGTGTCGCCGCGGTGGGCCACCTTCACCTTGGCCGTGCCGCAGCCGGATTCACGGACCCTGTGGGCGGCGGCGTCGGGGGCCATGGCGGGGACGATCACATTGACCTCCACCTCGTCGCGCACGGGTGGGGGCGGTGGCCGGGTGGCTGCCTCGACGGCGGCGAGCAGCCAGCGCCCCGCCTCCTGGTCGTCGTACTCCTCGAACGGCGACCACTCCGTCCATCCGGCCGGCCCCTCCCACAGCACCGCACGGCGCCTGGACAGGCCACGGAAGCTGGTGGTCAGGGGCAGGTCGACCACGGTGAGGGGATAGTTCACGCCAGGAACACCCCCACCAGCAGTCCGAGCGCGACACCCAGTTCGGCCATGCTGGTGGACCGCAGCATGGGGACCAGGGCGCGGCCCGCAGCACCGGCGAGCATGTCCCGCACCGGGACCGCCAGCAGCAGCACGCCCATCAGCGCCACCAGCGCGAGCCACGTCGTCAACGCCGCAAAGACGAGGACACTGACCAGCGCCACTGCCCCGAGCGCCACGTAGAACCAGCGGGTCCCGCGATCGCCCAGACGGGTGGCGAGGGTCTTCTTGCCCACTGCGGCGTCCTTGTCCAGGTCCCGCAGGTTGTTCACCACCAGCAACGCGCAGGCCAGCGCCCCGACACCTGTGGCGGCCACCCAGGACGCGAGCGGTGCCCGGTCGGTCAGGAGGTAGGTGGTGCCGACGGTGGCAACAACGCCGAAGAAGATGAACACCATGAGCTCGCCGTAACCGAGATAGCCGTAGGGCCGTTTGCCGCCCGTGTAGAACCAGGCGGCCACGATGGCGAGGACCCCTACCAGCAACAGCCACCAGTGGCCCGTGAGAACGATGGCCCCCAGGCCGGCCGCGGCTGCCACCGCGAAAGAGATGAAGGCGGCGGTCCTGACGGCGGAGGCCGAAGCCAACCCGCTGGCCACCAGCCGGGTGGGCCCGACGCGCACGTCGTCGGTGCCGCGGATGCCGTCCGAGTAGTCGTTGGCGTAGTTGACACCCACCTGCAGGGCCAGCGCCACCACTGCGGCGAGGGCCAGCACGCCCCAGCGCACCGACGCAAACGGTTCGCCGGCCTCCTCCAGCGTCACCGCAGCCGCCAGCCCTGCGACCACGGGGGCCACGGATGCGGGCAGGGTATTGGGGCGCGCGCCATCCAGCCAGGCGCTCAGTGGAGCGGTCATGATGTCCAATGCTAGGGGTTCGGGGCCACTTCGCCCGCCTCCGCTGATGCCCACCGGAGCAACGCGGCGCGGTCCGGCTTGCCGCCAGGGGTCCGCGGCATCTCCGGAACCAGCAGGTGCTGCCGGGGCAGCCAGCTGCGCTGCAGGAGCGGGGCCAGTCTTGTCCGCCAGCCGGCGAGGTCGCCCGAGGTGGAGCACACCACCACCCGAGCGCCCCATTCGGCGTCGGGGATCCCCAACACTGCGGCCTCCGGGTCGAGTTCCATGACGGCATCCCGCACCCGGGCCAGGTCGATGTTGATGCCGCCGGAGATCACCACGTCGTCCAGGCGTCCAAGCACCTCCAGCCGCCCGTCCAGGAGCCTGCCCCTGTCCGCGGTCCGCAGCCACCCGTCCTGGAGCATCCCCGTGGTGGCCGCGGGGTCATCCAGGTAACCCTCGAACAGCGTGTGGCCCGCCAGCCAGATCCTGGATTCCTCGTCCACGCGCACCCGCACGCCCGGCAGCGGCACGCCATCCAGCACCACTCCCCCGCAGGTCTCGCTCATCCCATAGGTCTCCACCAGTGACCATCCGGCGTCCTGGGCGGCCGTACGCAGGTCGGGGGACAGCGCGGCGCCTCCCACCAGGATCACGTCCATGACGGCCAGCCGCCGGCGCAGGTCCGGGTCCCCGAGCGCGCGATGCACCTGGGTGGGCACCAGCGAGATCGCGTCCCCGTTCCCGGTGGGCCGCAGGTCGGCCAGGTGGCGACTGACGGGCAGGACGTCGCGCCCCATCACGGCCGCCCGGACGAACACCATCAGACCGGCCACGTAGTGGGGCGACAGGGCCAGGTGCCAGGACACGTCGTGGCCCAGCCAGGTCCTGGACGCCGTGCCGGCGGCGTGCAACGCGTCGCGCGAGAGCATCACGAGCCTCGGTTGGCCCGTGCTGCCACTGGTTTGAACCACCGCGCCCACCACATCGGGTACGGGCCGCGGGGGGCCATCCGCGAGCCACAGCGGCTCCCCGCCCTCGAGCATGCGCACAACGTCGTCCAACACCATGCTCTCCGGCCCCATGGACGTGGACGCTACCACCGGCCAGCAGCCCTTGGGCATGCCGGTTAGTATGGAGAGATGCTCCGGGTAGTGCTGATCATCGCAGTCGTCATGCTGACGATCTATTGCGTGGTCGACGTCGCGCAGTCCCGTCACGCCCGTGTCCGGGCCCTGCCCCACTGGCTGTGGGCATTCACCGTGATCGCCATCCCTGTCATCGGCCCGATCGTATGGCTGATGGCCGGGCGTCCGCTCGAACCCAAGAGCCTGCCGCCCAGCCAGGCGCCCGACGACGACGAAGACTTCCTCAGGGGTATCCGCTGACGGATAGACTGACGCTGCGAATCGTCCAGAAAGGGCTGACCGACTCATGACCAACCCGATCGACGCCGTCACCTCGTGGCTCGAGGACTGCAGGCAGGTCTTCACAGAGCACGCCACCGAACT
This sequence comes from uncultured Tessaracoccus sp., assembly GCA_964588895.1. Taxonomy (GTDB): domain Bacteria; phylum Actinomycetota; class Actinomycetes; order Propionibacteriales; family Propionibacteriaceae; genus Arachnia. The sequence continues at coordinate 8,567 of CAZPSO010000021.1, read as the reverse complement.
CAACGAGATCGACCGTGCCATCGGCGACGGCGACCACGGCTCCAACATGGAACGCGGATTCGCCGCCGCGTGCGACCTGGACTTCGAGCGCAGCCTCAACACGGCAGAGGCCCTGCGCCGGGTGGGAATGGCCATGGTCGCGTCCGTGGGTGGCGCGTCCGGTCCGCTGTTCGGGACCCTCTTCCTGCGCATCGGCCAGTACTGGGAAACCCCACTCACCGTTCACAGTTTCGCCCGTGCCCTGCGCGCCGGCACCGAGGGTGTGCAGGCGCGGGGCAAGGCATCGCCTGGCGATGCCACCATGGTCGATGCGCTGCACCCTGCCGCGCTGAAGCTGGAGCAGGCCGCTGCCCGTGGGGCGGTGGACCTGCAGCAAGCGCTGCTGGAAGGGGCCGCGGCGGCCCGCGCGGGCGCGGAGTCCACGAGGCCGATGGTGGCACGTCGGGGTCGGGCCGCGCACTTCGGCGAGAAAGCGGTGGGTCACGTGGATCCGGGAGCGCTCTCGGTGGCGTTGATCAGCGAGAGTGCAGCCAAGTTCCTCCCATAATCACGAGCCCCTAGGCTGGTGGCCATGGACAACACAACACCGCGCAAGGCCGTCATCCTGGCCCGTGGGCTCGGTTCACGCATGCGCAAGAGTGCCGAGGCGGGCACCCTCACCACTGAGCAGGCCGCGATGGCATCGAAGGGTGTCAAGGCCATGATCTCGCTCGACGGCCACCGTCCATTCCTCGACCATGTCCTCTCCGCGTTGGCCGATGCCGGCTTCACCGAGGTGTGCCTGGTGATCGGGCCGGAGCACGACGTGATCCGCAGCTACTACGACGCCGTCGACAAGGAGCGGATCTCCATCAGCTACGCCGTCCAGGCGGAGCCGCTCGGCACCGCGGATGCCTTGCTGGCCGCCGAGGAGTTCGCCGGCGATGACCGGGTGCTGGTGATCAACTCGGACAACTACTACCCGGCCGATGCCTTGGCCCTTCTGGCCGACGTGCCGGGCTCGGCGCTGGTGGGGTTCGGGCGCGAGGCGATGCTGGAGCACTCGAACATCCCTTCGGAGCGGATCAGGGCATTCGCGTTGGCCACGGCCGACGAGCACGGCAACCTGGCCGAGCTGGTGGAAAAGCCGGACGAAGCCACCATCGAACGTCTGGGCCGTGCCGCGGTGATCTCCATGAACTGCTGGCTGTGTTCTCCGGCCATCTTCCCTGCCGCCCGCAGCATCCCCCGCTCCGCTCGCGGCGAGTACGAGATCACCGACGCCGTGCGTGCGGCGATCGACGCGGGCGAGCCCTACCGCGTGGTGCGGGCCGACGCCGGTGTGCTGGACATGTCGAACCGCGACGACATCGCCTCGGTGGTGGACTCCCTGTCGGGCCGTGAGGTGCGCCTGTGAAGTGGTTCGTCCCGGGCCGGCTGGAGGTGCTGGGCAAGCACACGGACTACGCCGGCGGTCGCTCCCTGCTGGCGGCCGTCGATCGTGGCATCACGGTCAGCCTGGAAGATGCCACCTCGGGCATCAGCGCCACCACCACCGCATCGCCGCACATGTTCACCACCACCGAGAGCACCCTGCCCCGGGGGCACTGGGGCAACTACGTGCAGGCGGTGGTGGACCGGTTGGTGCGCAACTTCGGGCAGTTGAAGCCTGCCCGGCTCCGCTTCGAGTCCAACCTCTCGCTGGCCAGCGGCATGTCCAGCTCCTCGGCGCTCGTGGTGGCCACCGCACTCAGCCTGATCGAGCACAACGACCTGCGTTCCCGGCCCGAGTGGCAGGCCAACATCCACAGCGACATCGACCTGGCCAGCTACATGGCCTGCTTCGAGAACGGCCTGAGCTTCGGTTCCCTCGAGGGCATCCGGGGTGTGGGCACCTTCGGCGGTTCGGAGGACCACACGGCGATGTTGTGCTGCAAGCCGGACCAGCTCACGGAGTTCACGTTCTGCCCGATCGTGGAAGGGCGCTCCGTCGACTTCCTGCCCGAGTGGAGCTTCGTGGTGGCCGTCTCCGGCGTCCTCGCCGAGAAGACCGGCTCGGCGCTGGAGCGCTACAACCAGGCCTCGCTGCGCACCCGGGAGATCATGGCGGCCTGGAACGCGGCCACCGGACGCGACGACGCGGTGATCGCCGACGCATTGGCCTCCAGCGAGGATGCCCTCGTGGGCCTGCGCGCAGTGGTGGCCCATTCGCCGGTGCTGTCGGCCCGCCTGAGGGCCTTCCTGACCGAGTCCGAGGACCTGATCCCCGCCGCGCTGCGGGCCTTGGCCGCCCGCGACCTGGCGTCGCTGGGCCTCATCAGCGACGCATCTCAGCGCAACGCTGAGGAGCAGTTGGGCAACCAGGTACCGGAAACCTCCTTCCTGCAGCGCTCCGCCCGCGAGTTGGGGGCGCTGGCTGCCGCCGGTTTCGGCGCAGGGTTCGGCGGATCGGTGTGGGCCTTGTTGCCCACCAGCGAGGCTGACGTGTTCTCTGAGCGGTGGCTCGGGACCTACCGGAAGCGGTTCCCCGCCGCGGCGGGCGCCACTGTTATGGTGACCCGCCCGGGCGGGCCTGCCCGTCGGCTGGACTGAACCGCCCGGGCTCCTAGGAGAGCTCCATGTCCTCGTAGCTTCGGGGGTCGGAGATGGGCTCAAGGTGACCCGTCACGGTCATCCTGGGAAACTGCTCGCAGATCTCGTCCACCAGGTCCTCCATGGCGTCGTGGCCCTGGCGCACTGTCCAGTCGTCGGGGACCAGCATGTGCATCTCCATGAACTGGCGAGCCCCTGATTCGCGGGTGCGCACCGCGTGGAATTCGATCACGCCCTCCTGGGCGCGCGTGGCGAGGAGGTCGTGGATCCTGGCGTTGTCCTCCTTCGACAGCGACACGTCCATCAGTCCCGCGGTCGACTCGCTGATGAGCCGATACCCGGTGACCAGGATGTTGATGCCCACCAGAATCGCCACCACCGGGTCGAGCCAGTGCCATCCCGTCAGCCAGACCAGGCCAATGCCCACCACCACCCCGGCAGAGGTGTAGACGTCGGTCATCAGATGCCTGCCGTCGGCGCGCAGCGTGATGGAGCTGTGCACCTTCCCGGCCGTGATGAGCACCCTGGCCACCAGCCCGTTGATCACGGCGGCCGCCACCGAGATGACGAGCCCGATGCCGATGTCCTCCAGCCCCCGGGGGGCCACCAGCCTGCCGACGGCGAGGTAGATGATCGAGCCTGCCGCGAGGAAGACCATGATCCCTTCGACCAGGGCCGAGAAGTACTCCGCCTTGCTGTGGCCGAAGTGGTGGTTACCGTCCGCCGGCCTGGCTGCCACGGTCAGCGCGATGAGGGCCGCGATGGCGGCCACCAGGTTGACGATGGACTCCGCCGCATCCGCGAGCAGGCCGACCGAACCCGTGATGAGCCAGGCCAGAGCCTTCATGAGCATGGTGGTGATGGCGGTGCCGATGGCCAGCCAGGCGTACTTCGTCAGGTTCACGGGCTTCGTCACGCCCCCCATTCTTACCTGAGGACCCAAGGTCCTTGGCCCCCCACCCCGCCGCCGGCCTCCAGTCAGCGCCGGGCGCCCCTAGACTGGCCATCATGGCGAGAACCGGTTGGCTGGGGCTGCAGCTGCCTCGATTTGCCCCACGCCCCCGTTCGGTGGCGGTGGTCCTGTCCGGCGGTGGCTCGCGCGCCAGCTTCCAGATCGGCGCACTCCGCTACCTCTACGCGCATGATCCGGAGTTCGAACCGACCATCTTCGCAGGCTCCAGCGCAGGAGCCATCCTGGCGGCCGGCCTGTCCCAGTACACCGCCGCCGAGGACCAGCGCCAGTTCCTGAACCAGGTGGACCGCATCTGGTCGAACATGCGCCAGTCCTCCGACATGTTCACCCCCCGTCCCTGGATGGCGCGGTTGCAGGCGCAAGCGCCCTCCTGGCTGGAGTTGGTGACCAGCAAGCCCGAGCGCAACAGGCCACTCCTGCACTTCATGCGCTCCACCCCGGAGCCTGCCTCGCCATCGTCGCCCATCTCTCCCCCCGACCCGCTCGAACTGGCGCTGATGCCCGATGAGGACTACCAACCCGAGTGGTCCTTGGGCGTCGTCAGCCAGCTCGCGGGACAGCTGGGGCAACTGCCGCGGTTGGGCTCGGACCTGGCCTCCATCCGCCAGGGCCTGGAGAGGACGCGGTCGATGTACCGGCCCGGCCCCATGCTGCGTGAACTGCTCGATCCCGAAGTCTTCGACCCGGCCAAGGTGGCTGCCGCCGACACCCAACTGCGGGTGGCGATGGTGGGTCTCGAATCCGGTGACCTGCGCTACATGCGCGGCGACGGAATCATCGTCGACCGGGATGACAACCCGATCGACCAGGAGCAACACCACCTCACCACCGGCGTCCTGGCCTCCTGCTCCATCCCGGGCGTGTTCCGGGCCGTTCCCCTGGGGGACGAGACCTACATCGACGGCGGGGCCCGCGAGGCCCTGCCCGCCGAGCTGGCAGTGGGGCGGCTGGGGCCGGATCGCACCTACGTGATTGCCTCCAACACGACGGGACTGCGCCCCCGCGGCTCGATGGCGGACGCGGACATCTTCTCGGTCCTGATGCGTTCCACCGAGATCCTGATCGACGAGGTGGCGCGTGACGAAGTGGCCTACGCCCACTCCGCCGGCGCCGTGGTGATCCAGCCGCATCTGAATGTCCACGACGCCATGACCGTCCGCCGCGGATTGATCCGCATCAATGGCGACTACGGCTTCTCGCGGGCTGCCGTCGCCCTGAAAGAGGTGGAGGCCGAGGAGGGCGAGATCATCGAGGAGGTCTACTCCACGCGGCTGCGGGTCTACCGCCTGGAGCGGGAGAGCCTCGCCAACCCGACCGACCTGCGAACGCAGCTTCGCCTCGCCAGCGCCAAGCGTGACCTCAAGGAGGTCGTTGGGAAGGCCCCGGCGGAGTTGCTTCCTGCCGACGCAGCCCAGTGGTGGGAGGACTGGGAGCTCCACGCACGCGAGGTTCCCGAGGAGCCCTTCTGGCTCTAGCGATCCTTGGGTCGCTAGGCCACTCCCGTGCGCTGCTTTCTCCGCGGGCGGATCAGCCGATGGCCAGGATGTTGTTGACGGGGGCAACGTCCGGGTCGATGTCCTGCTTGTCCTGCCAGAGGAAGGCGACCAGGACCAGGATGAGGACGATGACGACCGCGATCGCCACCCAGGTGCGATACCAGGGCGTTGGTCCCTCGTGCCGTTGCGACACCGTTGGCCTCCTAGTCAACAGCGACATCATCGTCGCGTGAGGACACGGTAACCCATCGCATCACAGATTTCGCCCCCCAATGGCAACCTGGCTACACGGTGCGCCCAGTGGGACTCGAACCCACGACCTACGGATTAAAAGTCCGCAGCTCTACCGACTGAGCTATAGGCGCCCAAACAGTGTAGCGCCCCCGCGGCATGGCAATCTGGAGCACATGGCTGACTACTGGGGGCTGATCATGGCGTTGGCCATCGGGGTGCCGCTGCTACTCCTGGCAGTCCTGGTCGACCGACGCGCGCGACGTCGACGGGAGGGGGAGATCCACAGGGCGCCCGAGCGCGGCAACCCCGACATCGATGTGATCGTGCCGGCCTACGTGACACAGTCCGAGGTGGACGCCATGCCCCACCCCGCGGGACCGGCCAATCGCGGCGCGCCACCGGGTGGGCACGTCTTCGCGGTGGGCCACCTCGCGAGCGAATTCGCCACCGACGGCGACGCGTGCGAGCTGGCCGATGCCCATGTCCTGCTGGTCGACGGTGAGGTCGACGCGATGCGTCAGCTGCTGGTCCCCCTGTCGAAGTGGTCGCCGCTGGTGGTCCTGGCCCGTGGCTTCCACGATGACGTCACGCAAACCCTGGTGGCCAACCGTAAGGCGACGAGGAAGCCGGTGGTTGCCGTCCGGGTCAGCTCCTCGCAGTTGGAGGACATCCAGGGAGCAGTCGGAGGGCACCTCCTGGATGCCTCGGACTTGCGTGCTGGCTACGTCCCGGAGTCTTTCCTGGGGTATGCCGTGCGGTGGCGCAGCACCTTGACCCAGATCCGCCTCGAACCTCGTGAGGGTTGAACCTCAAGTGAGCCTTCACGTGAGTTGAGACTGAGAATCTGTCACCCCCCGCGGGGTTTGTCCGGCTCTGGGAAGACACGGGACAAGACAGCTGGAAACCGTCCAAACCCCGTTGTCATCCCCACATCAGGCCAAAATGCCCGTCGTGTAATTACTCGCCTGTCAGTTTCACCCCGCGCTCGGCGTGTCGTCTAAATGTTTGCTCAGCATGCTCTCAACAAGCAGTTGTTGAGCCTTGCACCGGCTCCCTAGTGTCCGGCTCACCGGGTGGACGCATCGAGGAGTCCTCTTACGAAGGCTTCGGGGAAGCGATGCGTCCCCCCCGCCCGGTGTTTTCTCATGCATTGAAAGGGACCTTACTCGTGACACGAGCAATGAAGGCTCTGCGGGGTCTGGTGGTTGCCGGCGCGGTGGCCGCGCTGGTCCAGGGCGTGGGCGCCGTCGCGTCCTCTCCGCTGGCCGACGCCATGAACGGGACGATGGTGGCCACGACGGCCGTCAATGTCCGACCTGATCCCAACACCACCAGGGCCCGTGTGGGGATCCTGTGGCCGGGTGAGTCGGTCGCCGCCACCGGTTCCTCGAACGGCTGGACCACAATCAACTTCAACGGCCGCACCGCTTACGTCTCGACGCAGTACCTGCGTTCGGCGGGCCAGGCACAGCCCAGCCCGGGCACCAACCAGGGGACCACTGGCAACGTGTTCACCACCGCCAGCCTGAACCTGCGGACCGGAGCGGGGACCAACCACGCCAGCAGGGCTGTGGTGCCGCGTGGCGCCCCCCTGGCCCTGACGGGCACCATCTCGGGCGACTGGGCCCAGGTGGTTCATGGCGGAGAGACGCTGTGGGCTTCGCGCGCCTACCTCACGGAGACCGCTCCTTCCACCGACGTCCTGCCCGCAGTCACCGGCAAGGGCCGCGCCACTGCACGCCTGATGATTCGCACCACCTCCGGGACCGACTTCCGTTCACTGAACGTGGTGCCGATCGGCACCCAGCTGGACACCACCGGCGTCGTGACCAACGGCATGGCCCAGGTCATTTACCAGAGCAACCTGCGCTGGGTCAACAACAAATTTCTGGAGCGCGTCGCCGGCAGCACCGGACCAGTGGCACCGGAGCTTCCGCCCACCACCACCCGCTACGCCACGGCCAACCTCAACATCTGGGTGGCCGCCACGGGTGAGGCCACCGTCGGCCTGATCAACAAGGGCAACACTGTCCAGGTCACCGGGACCGTCACCGCCGGGCGGGCCCAGATCGTGCATGACGGCGTCCTTCGCTGGGTCACCTCCCAGTACACCTCCACCGCCCCGCCGGCAGCCAGCCCCGGTCCCGGCAGCGGTGGCGGCAGCGGGAACATCAACTGGAACCAGGGCGGCTCCTCCGGCCTGGAGCGCACCAACGAGTTCGTGCAGCGCATCGCCCTGGACGTGTGGGAGCGGTGGCCCGCCATCCGCACCCAGTACGGCTGGCGGCGCGACGTCACCCCCGACCACCCAGCCGGCAGGGCGCTGGATGTCATGGTCCCGAACTGGCGGCAGGACTCGGGCAAGGCGCTCGGCAAGGAAATCGCCGAGTACTACCGGGCCAACGCCCGCGAGTACAACGTCCACTACGTCATCTGGGACCAGAAGATCTGGAACATCAACCGGGACCGGGAGGGTTGGCGTCACATGGCCGACCGCGGCAACAACACCGCCAACCACCTGGACCACGTCCACATCACCACGTTCGACAACTGATCATCGTTCGCGCTGGGGTTTCGTCAGGAGTCATCTCCTCGGCGGAACCCCAGCGCGATGTTGATGGCCACGAGTCCGACCCACACCATGAGCATGCCCGCCAGTCCCGCGAGCGACGCGGAGATTGCCGTCAGCGGAATGGCCATCACCACGGACACGATGGCGACAGATACGCGCGCGCCCGGCGCAACGGCGCCTGACTTGCGGTTCTGGAGCCGGTGGCGCTCGGCCGCCATCTGCTGCTGCACAACCCGTTCGATCCGCTCCGCCATGGAATCGACCAGCGCGGGCGTCATGTCGTCACCCTTCTCCTGGCGCACCGCCAGCATCGCCTCGATTTCGTCACGTTCAATGTGATCAGGATTGCTCGACATAGCTACAGGCTAGGCCACCGCGCGGCGTCCGCCCCCACATCCGACCCCTTTTTTGTGGTGCGCGCCGTGGTGCAGTATTCTTTCGTGTCAGGTCCCCATCGTCTAGTGGCCCAGGACTCCGCCCTTTCACGGCGGCAACACGGGTTCGAATCCCGTTGGGGATGCCATTGTTGAAGGCCCGGCCCGGCTCCGCGCCGGGCCTTGTTCGTTGAGGGCACCACCCACTCTCGATTTCCCTTCCGCGCGCTGGTCGCGCTATAGTTCTCGAGTTGCCTGAGGCGGTTCGCTTCGAGCAAGATGGTCAAGCAATTGGCCCCGTAGCGCAGTTGGTTAGCGCGCCGCCCTGTCACGGCGGAGGTCGCGGG
>CAZPSO010000020.1:6135-18157 GCA_964588895.1 uncultured Tessaracoccus sp. | reverse complement strand
GTTGAGCGAGGTGTAGGGGTCCTGGAACACCACTTGCATGTCGCGGCTCAGCAATCTTCGGTCCCTGCGGGAGGCATGAGTGATGTCCTTGCCGTCGAAGGTGACGGTACCTTCTGTGATCGGCGCCAGCCCCAGTACTCCGCGCCCGAGGGTGGTCTTGCCGCATCCCGATTCACCCACGAGGCCGTGGGTCTGACCTGGTGCAATGCTCATCGACACTCCGTGGAGGGCCCGGAAGGGCTTGGCGAACAAACCCTTGCTCGGATATTCCACCACCACGTTGTTGATGTCCAGCAGGTCCCCGCCGGTGCTGGTGTGACCAGCGTGGTCTTGATCGCTCATCAGACTTCCTCCAGTTCGGCATCGTCCAGCAGTTTGGTCATCGGTTCCTTGCCCTCCAACATCGAGGACAACAGCATCCGGGTGTAGGGGTGTTCAGGACGGCGGAGGATGTCGCGGACAGGGCCCGCCTCGACGATCTTCCCGGCCTCCATCACGATCACCCGATCACAGATGTCAGCAACCACACCGAAGTTGTGCGTGACCACCATGATCCCCATGCCGGATTCGTCCTGCAGGTCTCGCAGGACGTCCAGTACCTCCGCTTGGACAGTGACGTCCAGGGCGGTGGTGGGCTCGTCGGCGATCAGCAGGTCAGGCTTGCAGGAGATGGCGCCCGCGATCAGTACGCGCTGGGCCATGCCGCCCGAAACCTCGTGCGGATATGCCTTGAAGGTGCGCTGCGGATCCGGGATGCCCACGCTCGCCAACAGCTCCAGCGCACGGGTGCGCGCTTCCTCCTTCGAGATGCCGAGGATCTTGACCATGGGCCGCACCAGCTGGGAACCCACGGTGAACGACGGGTCGAGGTTGCTCATTGGTTCCTGCGGGATGTAGGCAACTCGCTTGCCGCGAAGCTTCCGCATGATCGCCTGGCTGGGTTGCGTGGCTCCCGCCGGGATGGTGGAGACACCGTCGAAGACGATGGCGCCGTTGGTGATGATGGCGTTGTCCGGCAAGAGGCCCAGCACCGAGAAGGCGGTCTGGGTCTTGCCGGATCCCGACTCCCCGACGATGCCCAGCACCTCGGCGCGATCCACGTACAGGCTCACGTCCTCGACGACGGTCTTCCGGCCACCACCGGGCTGCGGGTAGGCGATGGCCAGGTTCTTCACCTGGAGGAGGTGGTCGTGGGCCGTGACCTCGGCGGCCTCGGCAATCGCCCCCCCGGCGGGCTTGTCCGGGTCGATGATCGCGTGTTCCTGGATGGGCTTCTTCTCCTTGACCTTCTCGAGGTCCTCGAGCGCATCGCGCAGGGCGTTGCCCAGGAGGATGAACGCCGCGATGACCAACGTGATGGCCAGGCTCGGCCACAGGAGCGAAATCGGCTGCCGGTAGATCGAACGGAAACCGTCGCTGACCATGACGCCCCACGTCGGGACGACGGGGTCACCCAGGCCCAGGAACTCCAGGGCAGACTGGATGTTGATGGCCACGCCGGCCACGATCGAGGCCTGGATGATGATGGGTGCGCGCACCACCGTCAGGACGTGCTTGGTGATGATCCGGGCGTCGGAAAGGCCAGAAACCCGGGCGGCGTCCACATACAGCTCATTGCGCACCGACTGCACCGCCGTCCGCACCAGCCGGAAGAAGCTGGGTGAGATCAAGACGCCGAAGACGACCATGCTCGTCCACACCGAGGGCCCCGTCGCGGCCCGGAACGCGAGCAGGACGATCATGGCGGGAAGCGCCATGAGGATGTTGACCACCCAGTTGGAGAGCGAGTCGAACCATTTGCCGTAGTAGCCGGCAATGAGGCCTGCCGGCAGTCCGATGGCGACGGCGGTGATGGCAGCAACCGCAGCGGCCAACAGCGTGAGCCTGGAGCCGAACAGGAGGCGGGAGAGGATGTCGCGACCCGCAGAATCGGTACCCAGCAGGTGCTCGCCGCCGGGGGCAGCGAGAACGTTGCTGATGCTTGCGGTGTTCGGGTCGTGCGGGGCAAGAACACCGGCAAAGATGGCGGCCAGGATCGTGAGGGCCAGGATGGCAAGGGCGATGATGCCCATGGGGTTCTTCAAGAGCCGCTTCCAGGGGGTGGAGCGCACCACCGAATCGGTCTTGACCGGACCGGACACGGGCATGGATTCGCTCATGACACACGCACCTTCGGGTTGAGCCAACCGTTGAGCACATCAACGATCAGGTTGACGATGATGACGATGACCACGGTGTAGATCACCACGCCCATCACGATCGGCAGGTCGCCCTGTGTGGTGGCGGTCACTGCCAGGCTGCCGATGCCGGGCAGTGCGAAGATGCTCTCGATGATCACGACTCCGCCGAGCAAGCTGATGAACTGGAGGCTCAGGACGGTCAGACCTGCGGGTGCGGCCGCGCGCAGGACGTGTTTGAAGAGGATCTCGTTCTCTGAGATGCCCCGGCTTCGCAGGGTACGGACGTAGTCCTGTTCCAGCTGCTTGATGATGGCACTGCGCAACTGCTGCGCCGTGCTGGCCACACCGTTGATGAACAGGGCGATGATGGGCAGCGTCAGACTGGTGATCCAGACCGACAGGTCCGAGTTGGGTGAGATGCGCCCGACGGCGTCGAACCATCCCAGCTGTACTGCGAAGACCATCACCAGCACCACACCGATGATGAAGCCAGGCAGGGCGCTGCCCACGATGGCGAGGACTTGGACCAGCCGGTCCCAGCCTCCACGCTTGACGGCGGCCAACATGGCCATCAACGTGGCCACCACCGCGATGATGATGATGGTCACGAACACCATGACCAAAGTGAGGGGCAATCGGTTGCCGATGGCCTCGAAGACCGGCTGGTTGGTGAACCATGAGTTCCCGAACTCGCCTTGGACGGCGTTGACCATCCAGTCGATGAGGCGAGTGCCGAGGGGCTGGTCGAGCCCAAGCTGCTGGCGCCTGAGCTCGACCGCCTCCTCGGACGCCTGGTCACCCATGATGTTTCGGGCGATGTCCCCGGCGCCGGCGAACAGAAGCGCGTAGGCAATCACTGCCACGGCAAACAACACCACGATTCCGGAGAAGATCCGCTTTGCTACGAAACTAAGCATGATGGTTCTCTGCGTCCTTGGTCATGAGGCTCCTCGGGGGAACTCAGCCGGCGGGGGAGTAGTTGTAGATGGACGGGACGGCCATCTGTACTTGCGGATTGACGGTGAGCTTGTCGGCGTCGTAGTAGTAGAGCTGCGTCATCCGGTACCAGGGCGCGAACCAGGCGTTCTCCGTGACGTAGCGGTTCAGGTCTTGTGCGGCCTGGTCGGCATCGTCTCCGGCCGTGCGAATCTCCTCGACCCAAGCCTCCACCTCGGGGGTCGTGGAGTCGAACGGGTTGTACAGGGCGTTGGTGGAGATGATCTGTTCGATGGCGACCCACGTAGGCCCTTGGAAGAGGTTGAACCATGCGGCGGAGAATCGTCCCTGACCCAGGTAGGAGACGTAGTCAGCACTTGGCACCGACGTCTGTTGCACGGTGATGCCCACGTCACCGAGCTGCTGCGTCACGAAGGTCATGGTGGTCTCGGCCCCCGGGGTGAGGACCGGCATTTCGAGTGTCAGACCATCACCGTAGCCGGCGTCGGCCAGGAGCTCGCGGGCCCTGTCGGGATCGTGGGCGTAGTAGTCGTCGAGTTCGGGATTGAAGGCGGTGGTGTCCTCGCCGAAGACCTGGCTGGTGGTCACGCCTTGTCCGGCCGCCACCTCCTGCAGCAGGGCTTCGCGGTCCAAGGCGTAGTTGATGGCCTGACGGACGCGGACGTCTCCCAGTGCCTCGTTGACCTCACCATCGCGGTCGTACAGCGTCATGCCGCCCCAGTCCACTTCCCACGCGAGTTGGGTCAGGCCCGCACCCTCAGCCTGCTCGTAGGTCTGGGCATTGACCAGCCCCGCATCCACCTCACCGCTGGACAGGGCGTTGATCATGGCCGTGGGCTCGGGCAGGAAGCGCATGGTGATGCCGCTGAAGTGCTGGAGGTCGGGGTTCCAGTAGTCCTCCCGGGCCTCGAAGACGTACTGGTTTCCGACGGTGGACTGGTCGGCCACCATCGTGTATGGGCCGGTACCGACGGGCAGACGATCGAGCTCGGGCGTTCCCAGGGCGTCGGGCGAACCCATCAGACCCAAGGCCTGGCTGAGGTAGTACTCGAGAGCGGGGTCGGGGGTGGAGAGGTTGATCTGTACGGTGTCCGCGTCTGTGGCGGCGACCGACTCGATGGAGGCTGCCTGCCCGACTTGGCGACCGTTGGCCTGCTTAAAGTGCTCGATGTTGGCAACGACGGCGTCCGCGTTGAACTCGGCTCCATCGGAGAAGGTCACGTCGGTGCGCAGTTGGAGTTCCATCACTTGGTTGGCGTCATCGGTGTAACCCCATTCGGTGGCCAGCATGGGAACCAGGGTCCCGTCCGGCTCGCGCAGCAGCAGGCTGTCATAGGGCGCCTGGTAGGGCTGCAGGACGTGGCCGACGTGGGCCTGCGCCGGATCCCACGACTGTGGCTCCTGCAAGACGCCCAGCCTGAGCTCTGTCTGCGGGACGTCGCCAGAACCGTTCTGGCCGGTCTCGTCGCCGCTGTTACCACCCCCGCAGGAGGTGATCAGTAATGCACTCACCACTGTTGCGACGGTCAACAACACTCTGTTCGGCTTCATGCTTGAGCCTTTCTCATTGGTACTTGGACAAAAGATGGGTCACCGGGTTGCCGCGTGTTGCGCAATATGGTGTTACTGGCCGATCTGTTCAGTTGGCACTGCAGCGGGGCGACTTCCTCGTGACGCCGTCTTTCGTCCAGTTGGTCCGAACTACTGGTTCGAAGGATGCGCCAAGGTTAAGAAAAACAACTGCTTAGGGCAACCGGTTGCCAATTGTTGCCTCGCCGGGAGCGCGGGGCCACGGTTTCCGAGCGTGGGAGAGGGGCCCAAGGGCTAGACGACTTCGAAGGCCATGCCCCGGGCTGCGAGGGTGGGAGCGAGTGTCTCGGCGGGGCCGGTGATCGCGATGCTGAGCCGCTCCGGTGGCACGGCGCGCCGGAAGGCGGACGTCACGTCACCGGCGGTGGGATGTCGCAGGGCTTCCATGTGCTGGTTGACATACTCGCTGGTCAGGCCAGCAGCGGCCAGGGTGGCGGCCTGACCGGCAACGTCGCCGGCTGTCTCGTTGGCGAGGGGGCCGACGCCGATGAGGTAGCGACGCACGTCATCGATCTCCTCGGGCGCGAAGTCCCGGGTGAGAGCCACCGCATCCAGCATGCGGCGGGTTGCATCGGCGGTGACGTCCACGCTGAAGCTGCCGGTCAGCCCGAACTGCCCGCCGGTGAGCCGGGTTGCGAAGCCGCCGGAGATGCCGTAGGTGTAGCCCAGTCTCTCCCGCAGCTCGAGGTTGAGCCGGCTGGCGAATGCACCGGCGATGGCGTGGCCACCGAGCTTCAGGGCTGCCCAGTCCGGATGCTCCCGCCCGGGCGTCAGTGTGGCCAGGTGCACAGACGCCTGTGCGGCCGCGGGCATGTCAACCAGCAGGAATCGCGGCGTGCCCATCTCTGACTCAGCGGCGGCCTTCCCGGGCGCTCCTCCGCGCCACCTCTCCAGGTGCACGCACAGTCCGTCCATGTCGATGCCACTCATGTCGCCGGCCACCACCATGGTGGCGCCGGTGGGAGAGTAGTAGCGGGCGTGCCACGCCTTGACGTAGCGCGGCGCGATCGTCCGCAGCGTTTCCGGTGTGCCTGCGGCGGGACGTCCCTCGCGCTGGTGGTCACCGAACAAGGCGGTTCGCAGCGTCTGGCGGCCCATGGCCCCCGGCGACGCGAGTCGGGTCTCGAACGCGGCCACCTGCCATTCGACATGCCGTTCGACGTCGTCGGCCGCGTATTCGGGGGTGCTGAGGACCTCCGCGAACAACTCCAGCGCGACCGGCAGCCGGTGCACCGGGGCGTCCAACGAGAGGCGGGTCCACGAGTGCCGTGCGACGCCTTGGACGGCGGCGCCCTGGAGTTCAAGGAGTTCGGTGATGCGACCGGCCGGGTTCTGGCGGGTCCCTTCGTCGAGGGCCCCAAGGGCCACCGTGCCGAGGCCTTCCATCCCGCGGGGCTCCACCGATAGCGGGGTGGGCAGAATGAGGTCCACGGCTGCCACGTACTGGCGGGGCAGGTCGAAGATCCAGAGCTCCAAGCCGGTTTCGAGGAGCCGGACCTCGGGGGTCGGGAAGTGCCAGTTGCTGGCGGGGGAGACGGGGGGACGCATCAGGACTCCTCGGGAAGATAGTGCAGTCCGCTGGCCGTCTCGCGCGCCAGCAGTCCGGCTGCCCGGCGGATGTCGTGGGCCGAGACCGACTCCAGTTCGGCCTTTCGTTCGTTGACCGCCTCGGGTCGGGAGTGGGTGAGCCAGGCGTCCTGGATGGCGTCTGCGCGCGATTCCACCGTGGCCAGTTCCACCAGCCAGTCCCGTTCGTACTGCGCCACGGCCCGCGCCAGCTCGTCCTCGGTGGGTCCGGTTTCGGCCAGTCCCGAGATGACCGGGTGGACCGCTTCCAGGAGGTCCTGTGTGCTGGTGCCCTCGGAGGGCCGTGCCAGCAGGCAGGCCACTGACGCGTCGCGGAGGTGCCCCAACGCCGTGGCATGGACCTCCCGCGCGATGCCCCTGTTCCTCACCAGCTCGCGGTGGAGCCGGGAGGGATGGCCGTCGGCCAGGATCGCCAGGGTCAGCTCGGTCGGGAGCCAGAGGGGGTCATCGACACGGGGGGCGAGCCAGCTGAGGTAACCCAACGGATGGGGAACGTCGCGATGCGCGGTGGTGCTGGATCCGGAGCCGGGCTGCACGGTCGAGGCCTGCCGAGAAGCGGCCGCGCGCGCGGGAATTGACCCGAAATGCCTGTCCACCAAAGTGAGAGCCTGCGGTACCGAAACGTTGCCGCACACGACGAGGCGGGCATTGCCTGGGTGGTACCACTTGTCAAAGAATGCCTGGACGTCCTCGATGCCGGCCGCGTCGAGATCCACCATGGACCCGATCGGGAGGTGGCCGTAGGGGTGGCTCGCAGGAAAGTGCTGGGCGGTCAGCAGTTCCAGAACATCGCCGTAAGGCTGGTTGTCGTAGCGTTGCCGCTTCTCCTCTTTGACGACACGTCGCTGTGCGTCGAAGTTCTCCGCCGAGATGTTGAGGCTGGTGAGGCGGTCCGCCTCGAGCCAGAGTGTGAGCTCCAAGGCGCCTGCGGGGACGGTGTTGAAGTAGTTGGTGCGATCGGTCGAAGTGGTGGCGTTCACGCTCCCCCCGTGCGCCTCGAGCAGTGCCATGTGCTCACCGGGTGCCACGTTGTGGGAGCCCTCGAACATGAGGTGTTCGAATAGGTGGGCGAACCCGGTCCGTCCCGGCGCCTCGTCGCGGGAGCCCACCTCGAACCACAGGTTCACTGAGACGGCGGGAGCGTTGAGGTCGGGACTGACGCACACTTGCAAACCGTTGTCCAGCGTGGTGGTGGTCAGCGGAATCGGATCGGAAGCGGTCACTCGGTTGAGCTTAGCTTCAGTCCGCTTGGGTCCACAGCACCGCGCCGGAGCTGTCCCGGATGACGGCCCCTGGGCCCTCCTTGAGGTCGATCTCCACGTCGATGAAGTCAGGCTGGTCGGGGGCTGTGCTGCGGTAGCTGAAGTGCGTGTTGTCCAACTCCATCGTGGTCGTGCGTGCCTTCACCAGCCACGGGTGCCGGCGTCGCAGGCCGATGAGGTCCTGATGTGCCCGCTGGATTTGTAGCCCCCAGGCGGCCAGGTCGGCGGGGGAGTCCGGGAAGGGTGGGCGCACTTCGTCGTCGCCGCCAATCCGCTCTTCTTTCACGCCGGTGTAGCCGTGCTCGTCCCCGGCATAGATCGAGGGGATGCCACCGAGTGTGAGCATGATCGCCAGAGCCGTGACTGCCCCATCGGCACCCAGGGTGCTGGAAATGCGGGTCACGTCGTGGTTGCCCACGAAGGTGTTGGGAATGAAGTGCTCGAGGAAGTCGTTGTGGCGACGCATGGCCCACTCGAGTTCGAACAGGTTGCCGTCGCTGATGCTCGACCAGATTGCTTTCCACAGTTCGTACTGCGTGACGGAATCCAGGCCGGAGTCGGCGACGAAGGCTGCATAGTCACCGTGGATGACCTCCCCGAGCAGCCACGCGTCGGGGTGGTTGGCCCGCACCTGCGGTACCACCTGCGCCCAGAAGCTGTTGGGCACCGAGTAGGCGGCATCCAACCGCCACCCGTCTGCGCCCCGGTCGAGCCAGTGCCGCATCACGTCTGCCGTGTACGCGACGGCACGATCCGAAGCGTGGTTCAGCCGCACCAGAGAGGCATGTCCCTCGAAGACCGCGGGCCGCCCGGTGTCCCAGTCAATGTCGAAGAGATCGGATTCCGGCCCGGTGGGTCCACCCTCAAGGGCTTGAAGGAACAGTGGGTGCTGGTCGCCGACGTGGCTGAACACCCCGTCGAGCACCAGACGTAGCCCTCGCTCACGGCAGGAGGTGACGAGAGCGTCGAAGTCGTGAGCATCACCCAGACGGGGATCGATCGAGTAGTGGTCAAGGGTGTCGTAGCCGTGGGTCTGCGAGGTGAAAATGGGACCCAGCAGAAGTCCGGAAGCGCCCAGTTCCACTGCGTGGTCCAACCAGGGCTCCAGTCGTCGAAGCCGCGGGGCGGGAGCGGGGTCGGCTTCCCTGATCGGGGCACCCACGAATCCCAGCGGGTAGACGTGCCACCAGACTGCATGCTCGACCCAACTCACAGCATCCTCCTCTACGGACTGTCACGAGCCTATATCGACACGTGCGGGGTCTTGCGCGAATGCCAGGTTGATGCGGCAAAAGCTGGCACCGAATCTTGGCCGTCAAGGTGATTGGTGTTTGCTGTCGCACATTGCCTGCACGTGGTCGAAAAGGGGCGCAGACAGCGCTTACCGAGCCGTGTGCAGGCAGATTGCGACAATCGAGGTCTCCGACTCTGCCCCGCACGCGCAGAGCAGCGATGGAATCGCAACCGTGGGCTGAATGAAATCTCGGCTGCAGATGTCATCGCCTGGCACCGGGGGCTTGACGCTTCGACGCCGACACAGCGGGCTCATGCGTACTCGTTGTTGCAGGCAATCCTGACCACCGCAGTGTAGGAGAAGATCCTGGACGGTTCTGGGTGCAGCTCACCGTCGGGCTGCCAAGCAGATCGGAAGACCCACCCTGACCCTGCACAAAGGGAACACCCCATCATGCCGATGAGCGGTCGCTCGGCCTGACACCATGGCCTCATGTACGGACTGAGCCGCGACACCGATCTGAGCCCGCTGAACGACTGTACTCTGACCTTCGTGGGCTTCGGCCAGCACCAGCTCCAACTGGCCTTCTCTGGGGCCGAGGACTGCACTATCTCGATCGAAGGCAACTACATCGTTACTCACCCGGATTGTCAGCCCACCAAGTTCAGTGGAGCAGTGGACGGGGCTTCGGCGTTACTGCCGCTCCTTGGACACAACGTTACGGTCGCTGAGGTACCGTCTGACGGGACGGTCCGGGTCGGCTTTGATGATGGTTCGGGGATAGAAGTGCTCGATTCCGAGACGCACTATGAGAGTTATCAGGTGAACCTCGGGGGTCGGTTGTTGGTCGTCTGACCGATACGGACCAACCGCTCATGCTGCGGCCAGTACGGTCAATCCTGCCGATGAGCGGTACTGGGTAGACGGCTCCGGTCGTGCCTGCCGCGAAACCTGGATCAGTTGGTGACGGTGACCTGCCCCCCGGCATTGAACATCGCGACTTCCCCATAATCGTTGGTCGGGCAGTCCGCCAGCGGCTCTGCAAATTCAGGTTCAAGGTCGGACAGGTACGGATAGCCGCCGCCACCGCTCACTCGATCACCCAAGGCGACTACTTGACCGTCGGGCAATTCGACTGCTTGGGCGTCCCCATCCCATGTGGTGCCGTAAGGCCAGATAACCGGGAACTCGCCCACCAGCAGGCACCCGCCAGCCATGGTCAGCGGTCCCTCAATCAGTGCGGCGGGGCCAGAACCGTCCCCTGCAGAAGGGTGCGCTACGACAGGACCGGCCACGTTCGAACTGGAGGCGACATCGGCGCTGTCACCGCCGCTGCAGGCAGTAAGTGCTAGGAACAGGACACTCGCAGCGGTAAGTCGTAGAACACAGATGAGACCTTTGAGCATGCCTCACGATTGCACAGGAACAGCCGCGTCAGCCGCCGACACCGCACCACGCCTGCCGTCCCCCACAGTCGAATGATCCCCAAGTCCCAACTGACCCAATGTCCGACTCTTCGCCTCTCCGGTGCCCCAAGGCGTCGTGGTGTGCTTCTCCGGGGGTCCTGAAACATCCGCAACTGCCGCCCGCGGTGTGGTGTGATCTCGATCTCGAGCGGTCGGTCGGGGGGCGCAGAATCTGGTCATGAGCACTCCTGATCTGTCTTGTTCCCCGTTCTCATCGACGCTGCCGCCAATCCGCTCGTCAGGGCGGTGGCCGCCTACCTGGCTCGTTACCGTGGCCAGACCCGAGTCCATACTGAATCGGACCTGCGGGCATTTCTGGTGTGGTGCCGCGAGCGGAGCGTTGAGCCGTTGAGCGCCAGCCGTGCGCAGATCGAACTGTACGTGCGCTGGATGCAGGAAGTACGCCATTTTCAGCCTTCGACCGTGAGCCGTCGGGTCTCAGTCCTGGCTGGCTTCTACCGCACTTGCGTCATCGACCAAGTAATCCCCACATCGCCGGCTGACTACGTCAGGCGCCCGAACGTTCCGCCGGAATCACCAACCCTGGGCCTGTCCCACCTCCAGTTCGAGGCTATGCTGAGCGCCGCCAGACTTTCTGCGAATGCCAACGACTTCGCCTTGGTGGCGATGCTGGGGTTGCTCGGAGTGCGGATCTTCGAGGCCTGCGGCGCCGACATCGAGGATCTGGGTGAGGAGCACGGCCACCGTGTGCTGAAGGTCCGAGGCAAGGGCGGCAAGGTTGTCCTCACGCCACTTCCGCCGGCTGTCCAACGGGCCATCGAACGTGCCGTTGCAGCAAGGAACGACGGGCCCGTCCTGCTCAATCGACGCGGCGCCAGGATGGACAGACATGCTGCCACACGGCGCCTCAAGCACCTCGCTGAATCCGCCGCAATCAATCTGCCACAGATCCATCCACACATGCTTCGGCACACGTTCGTCACGACAATGCTCGACGCCGGTGTCGACCTACGAGACGTCCAGATCGCCGCCCGCCACGCTGACCCGCGCACCACCATGCGCTACGACCGGGCACGCAAGAACCTCGACCGCCACCCTAACTACATCCTCGCCGCCTACATGGCCTCCGGCACCTAACATCCGCCAGCCCTCGTCCTGCGTACTACATTGTCCGACGTGGGGTACACTGGGGGAGGTGGCAGAGGTTCTCAACTGGTACGACGAGTCCGCGGCTTACATCCGGAATCGCGGCGATCGTCACCCCGGTGCGGGTGGCGTCGAGCCGGGGTGGACCCAGCAGGTCATGGAAGATCCGGACCTCGCGGCGTTCGAACCAGATCCGAAGTCCCGGATGGGAGCTTCTCGCTTCATCGGCTATTCCACGGCCGCCGGCAGAGTCTTGGTTGTCATCGCGTTCCGGGACGCGGACGGAGACCTCCACGGGATCAACGCCTGGCCCGCCACTGGCGCCGATCTGAGGTTCTATCGAGAGGGGACCAACAATGGCAAAGACGATTAACCCCGAACTGGCGTCCCGCCTTCGAGAGGAGTCCGAAGGAACCCGCGAAAGTGATTACCCCAAGGATGCGCGACCCTCCCGACCGAACCGGACAAAGGTGTATTCCATCCGACTGAGCGAGGACGAGCAGGCTCGTGTGCAACAGGCCGCCGATGCTCAGCACCTCCCGGCCTCGACCTTGGTCCGCTCTTGGATCCTCGACCGACTCAACCAAGACAAAACCGCCTGAATCATCCGGTCATGCCGCCGACGGCGCGGGTGGGCAG
>CAZPSO010000020.1:0-6035 GCA_964588895.1 uncultured Tessaracoccus sp. | reverse complement strand
CAAGACAAAACCGCCTGAATCATCCGGTCATGCCGCCGACGGCGCGGGTGGGCAGGCTGGGGTCCATGCAATGGTGGAGGTGTTGACCATGCAGATTCTCACTGCCACGAGTCTCGCCGGGCGTATCGTCGTCTTGGAGCCCCTCGGCGACGAGCACGTCATTGGACTGCGCGCCGCCGTGCAGGACGGACACATCCACGACTTGTGGTACACCTCCGCTCCAGCCCCAGAGTCGGTGGTGGCGGATGTCGCTGCCAAGCGTGAGCAGGCGGACCGGGGGCTCATGCTCCCGTTTGCGATCCGCCGGGTGGCTGACGGACAGGTGATCGGAGTGACCACATTCTGCAATCCGCTTCCCGCCGTGCCGGCAGTGGAGATCGGCTATACGTGGCAGGCGGCCTCCGCCCACCGCACGGGGACGAACACGGAGGCGAAGCTGCTGATGCTCGCCCATGCGTTTGAGCAGTGGGCATGCCGACGAGTGTGCTTGAGGGCGACCTGGTTCAACCACCAGTCCCGGCGCGCGATCGAACGACTGGGGGCGGTGTTCGAGGGACGCGTCCGCAACGACCGGATCCTTCGCACCGGCGAAGTGACTGACACCGCGCAGTACTCGATCACCGACGGCGACTGGCCCGCAGTCCGCCAGCATCTGCAGCACCTTCTCGCGCCGTGGCTCGTTTGACCAGTCACCCGGCCTCGCGTGGATGGACACCCGGAACTTCCGATCATGCCGCCCTGTGCTTGAAAGGGCCGCAGCTACCAGCGGGTCGCTCACGTTGTCGCAGGACTTAACCAGGCCGACGTGCTGGCGCGGCCCCGGCGCCCAGCCCCGGAAGCGTGGACGAGCCGTCGATTGGCTTGTCCGCCAGGGGGACCGCGCGCTTGGAGTGCCCTGGACGGCGCTTCCGGTCGTGAGGACCACGTAGCATCGCTGCATCACAAGGGACGAGGTGCGATGAAGTTGGTGGAACGGGTAGCCGCGCGCCTGGCGCACGGAGTGCGGGGGTGGATGGCCTTGGGGGCAGTGGTGCTGTTCGCGTTGTTCACCGCGATGGCGTTGCCCGCTCAGGCTGAGGCCGGGGCTTTCTACACGGTCCGCTACGCCGCCCCGGACACATCCGTGTGGTACTTCTCGGACGACCTTTACGCAGCGGCTGAGGCGTGGGGACGGGACGGTCGAGCCGCCTATGTCCATGCGCGCGTGACGTTCGATGTTATTTGGCCGCTGGTGTACGGGATGTTCCTGCTGACGACGCTCGCCTGGGTCTGGGCGCGAGGGACGGCTTCTGGGAGTCGGTGGCGGAGGGTGGCTCTGTTACCGGTCGTCGCGGTGGCGCTGGACTACGCCGAGAACATCTGCACCGCGACGGTCATGGCACGCTATCCGGCTCGGACGCCGCTGTTGGCGGAGCTGGCGCCGTTCTTCACTGCCGGCAAGTGGCTCGCCCTGTCGGCCAGCTTCATGTTGCTGGCGATCGGCGTGATCATCGCCCTCGTAGCGCGGTGGCGCCTAGGCAGTTCGCGCCCGCGCCGGTCAGAGTTGGGGTGAGGCGGTCAGAATGCGGTCGTTCGGCTTCCAGCACCGTGGCGGCGGCGCGGTTAGTCAACTCAAAGGCGCACACCCGCATATGTCGCATTGGGTTGGACACCTGCCGACAAAGAGGCTCGTCCCGGCGCGAGTGTCTACGAGCGAACTTCAGTGCTTGGGTCTTCTATCGAAAAAGATGTACTTCACGAGCGCCGCGACGACTAGTGCAGCGACGAGGGCTAGGACCCCGATGAGCAGAGCTTCCCAGACCCCAAAACCAGATAGGGAGCCGAGTTCCGTCTCCAGTGGCCTCACGCGGATCATCTCTCCTAGTGTGCGATCAACTCCGTTCCATCCTAGACATTCGCTTCGCTAGAGAAGGTGGTTCCGCTGAACCGAGTTCCCTGGGAGCGCGGCTTGCGTCAGCCACCAGACGCCGCGGGTCAGTGCGCTCATGCTGCAAGGCGTGCGCGGGGTGGCTTACGTGGTCACGCGCAACCACACGGCCGAGCGTCCTGTGCCCTGTGGCTTGAGGAGCCCTTCGTCCTTCAGTTCATGTGAGGACGAGGCGGATGGTGGGATCGCTGATTCCCACACCCTCAGCGAACCGGGCCTAGCCGCGAGCGAGGAGTCTGCTGAAGTACGCCAGCCAGGGCCACGGGTCGTTGGCGTGGTCGTTCCAGTCGTGGGTTGAGTCAAGCAACCCTTGGGAGTAGTCGTCGGATGATTCGGCGATGAGCTGTTCGAGCGACACGTAGCCGGCCGACGCCGTACCCGGCCTCGGTGAGAAGGGTGTTCGCCAGCGGGCGTGCCACGCGACTATTGCCGTCGTCGAAGAGGTGGAAGATGAGAAGATCCAAGACGAACAGGCCGACGAGGAGCACTGGGTGGTGTTGGTTTGCCTTGGTGGCATCGGCGTAGCGGTCGATGAGGTCGGCGGCGTAGTACTCGGTGCGAGCGGCAGGGACGGGCTTGAATCGGACGGCCTGGACCCCGTCGGGAGACCGGTCGATGACAAGGTCGTCGCTCCGCTTGAAGGTTCCACCGGTGGCCTTGGTATCCGCGAACAGCAGCCGGTGCAGGTGAAGGAGCAGACCGACGTTCAGGGGGCGCCGGTCTTCGGTGAAGAGGTAGTCGAGGGCAGCACGGTAGCCGGCGAGCTCTTGTTCACTGCGGGTGCGCAGCTCGATAGGCTTGTTGGCGATGATGGCGGCCGGGGCGGTTAGGTCTCGATGCGCTGCAGGGGTTGTGTTGTCACCTCGGCGATGAGGTCGAAGTTTTTGTCGAGGTGAAGAACGGTTCGTCCAGTGAGTTCTGCGTTGGCTGCGATCAACAGGTTGGGTATGGAGGTGCCCTGTGCTGGCCTCGGGCGGCCAGGATTGATTGTATCTCCACGGCGCGGTCCTCGATAGCCGGCGTTAGGTACTCCACGGGCATCGCCGCGATGGGAGGTAGCCGCAGGGCACGAGCGTGGTCCTCGGCGGATCGCACGGAGAAGCCTGCTTCGAGGCGGGTGACCGTGGAGATGGCGATCAGGCCGCGCTCAATCCGGGTGGCCCATTCCGCGGCGTTAGTGCTACGTCCCAGTCTGGCGAGTGCTGACTTGTCGATCAGCCAATCGGTCACGACCAGGCCTCGGTCATGACCGTCGGGTCGTTGAGGTCGTTCAGCAGATCCGTCATGGCGTTCAGGTCGGAGACCGTAACGCTGTCGGCTGAGCGACGCGCTTGCAGGTGTAGCTGGCGTCGGAGAAAGTCCGTGCGCGAGAGTCCAGAGCGCCGCGCCTGTTCGTCGAGTCGTTCGAGGTCTTCGGCGGGGATGTTGCGGATCAGTATGTCGGGCATGTCACACACGCCTTCCGCGGATATCTGATGATATCAATCTCGTCAAGCCTTGCGGAGGGCCATCGGGTCGCGAATGTTCGACAGGAGGTCAAGGACGCAATGACGGTGGCTGGATCTGTATCCAGCATCACCCAGACGGTCGGCCCGGCGACTGTGTGGCTGTCTCAACTGTTGCCGTTGGTCACAGGGTGACTCGAAGGGGAATGCTGCAGCCGAGAGCTTCTGCTTCGGAGATTGATGTTGTGCGCATGCTGTGAAACGAAAAAGGAACCGGCTCTGACCTGGGTATCTACCCTTGTCAGAGCCGGTTCCGATCGTAGCGGGGACAGGATTTGAACCTGTGACCTCTGGGTTATGAGCCCAGCGAGCTACCGAGCTGCTCCACCCCGCGTCGCTTGAGCTACTTTACAGCCTCTCTCGACGCAAGCCAAATCGAGGGCTCGCTGCTCCCCGGGGAGGGTGAATCTCGGCCCTGCGGGTCGGCGCTACCCGGATCTGTGCCGTCGACGGTAAACTTCCGGGGAGTTTGCTCGTAAGGAGACAACGATGGGGTTTCGGCGCATGGCACGTGCGACTGTCGCGGTGGGCGTTGCGATGTTGCTGACGCTCACGGCGTGCACCACCCAACCGGGGGATGACGGGGATCACACCCTGACCGTCGGGTACACCACCGAGCCTGACGGGCTGGACCCGTCGACGGTAGAGGGAGCCGCCACCTCGTTCATGCTGCTCTACAACGTTTATGAAACGCTCGTCAAGGACGACGGTGAGGGCAACATCGTGGGCCTGCTGGCCTCGGACTGGGACGTCTCCCAAGACGGCCGCACCTACACCTTCCACCTTGAGCCGGAGGCCGTCTTCGCGACCGGGGATCCTGTGGACGCCGACGCAGTGGTGGCCACCATCGACTACATCCAGGGTGGGCAGGGGGCCCAGGCCCCGGTGCGGACCACGGTGGTGGGGCAGATGTCCGTGGTGGACACGGCCACCGCAGTGGACCCCCAGACGGTGGAGATCCAGCTCAGCCGGCCCAGCAACCAGTGGCTCTACAACATGACCGGCCCGGCCGGGATCATCTACGACCCGTCCGGCATGGACACGCTCGCTACCCAGCCCGCCGGCTCTGGGCCGTACACGTTCGTGGAATGGGACACCGGCTCGCACCTGAGCCTGGAACGCAACCCCGACTACTGGGCCCAAGGCCCCGGGGTGGCCGGCGTGGACTTCCGGCGCTACGGCGACCCGAACGCCATGACGTCGGCCATGCTCTCGGGCCAGCTCGACGTCATCTCCAACCTCACCACGCCCGAATCCGTGGGCCAGTTCGACGACGAGGAACTCTTCACGGTCTTGGAGGGCTACAGCAACGGTGAGGTGGTGCTCGGCTACAACCACGAGTCGGAAGCCCTCACCGACGTTCGCGTGCGTCAGGCCATCACCCACGCCATCGACCGCCGGGGCCTGGTGGACAGCATCTGGGGCGGCCAAGGTGCGCTCATCGGCTCCATGGTGCCGCCTCAGGACCCCTGGTACGAGGACCTCTCGGAGCTCTACCCCTACGACCCGGACCGGGCACGCGAGCTGCGCGCGGAGGCGGGACACGCCACGGGGCCGACGTTGCGGCTGAGGGTCCCGGTGCTGCCCTACGCCACCTCCGGTGGGCGGTACGTGGCTGCTCAGCTCGACGAGGCGGGTTTCGACGTGCAACTCGAGGAAGTGGAGTGGGCGGTGTGGCTGGACGACATCTTCGGCCAGGCCAATTACGACCTGACCATCGTGGCGCACGTGGAGGCGCGCGACATGGACGCCTTCGCCCGCCCGGACTTCTACTGGCGCTACGACAACCCCGAGTACCAGGACCTGCTGACGCGGGCAGACGAAGGCTCTCCCGAGGAGCAAGTGGAACTCCTTGGTCAAGCTGGACGTCTGCTC
The DNA here is from genome assembly GCA_964588895.1 of uncultured Tessaracoccus sp. Taxonomy (GTDB): domain Bacteria; phylum Actinomycetota; class Actinomycetes; order Propionibacteriales; family Propionibacteriaceae; genus Arachnia. The sequence continues at coordinate 728 of CAZPSO010000020.1, read as the reverse complement.
GCCGAGGACGCCGCCGCCACCTGGCTGTTCCTGCTTCCCAACATTGTGGTCACCACCAGCGACGTCGGTGGCATCTCCGAGAATGTCACCAACCTGGCGTTCGACCTGACGCATGTCCAGGTCGATCGCTGAGACATGAGCGCTGCCGATGTCGCCAGGAGACTGGCCGGGCTGGTGGTCAGCCTGCTCGTGGCATCGGTGTTGATCTTCCTGGCCACCAATGCACTGCCGGGGGACATCGCGGGAGTGCTGGCGGGTACCAACGCGACGCCGGAGCAGGTGGAGGCTCTCCGTGTGCGGCTGGGCCTTGACCGGCCGCTGACGGTTCGCTACGCCGAGTGGATCTCGGGTGTGGTCACGGGCGATTTCGGCACCTCCATGGTCACCGGCCGACCGGTTCTGGCACAGATCCTGCAACGTCTCGCGGTCACGGGCTGGCTGGTGGGGCTGTCCATGCTGGTGGCCGTGGCCGTGGCCGTGCCGCTGGGCGCTTACGCCGCAGTGCGGAGGCATCACGTCGGCGGTTTCGTGGCTTCGTCGGCCTCCCAGTTGGGGCTCGCGCTGCCGTCCTTCTGGGTGGGCTTGTGGCTCATGATCATCTTCGCTGTCGTGCTCGGCTGGTTCCCCTCCGGCGGATACGTCGAGCCCTCCAGGGGGATCGGCAATTGGGCATGGCACCTGGTGCTGCCCGTCATCTCACTGGCCGTGGTGCAGGGCAGCATCCTGGC
>CAZPSO010000019.1:0-18517 GCA_964588895.1 uncultured Tessaracoccus sp. | reverse complement strand
TCCTGTTCCACGTCGGCCAATTGCGTGTAGACGAACGCCGCCAGCCCCTTGTCCACGGCCGGACCGACCTGGGTGTGCTGCAGGCTCAGGAACGCGCGTTCGAACTCCTGCGCGTCAGTGAATTTCCGGTAGCCGTGCTCGTCGGTGCTCCAGGTGTGGCCCGGCACGCGCCACGAGTACCCGCCGTACTCGGACAAGACCGCCGCGCGGGGATCCCTGGCGTCGGCGGACGAGAGTTTGTAGTCACGGAAGTAGACGTGTCGACTGGCCAGGTCGCCTCCGCCCTGGTCATGCCAGCCGCTGGCGTGGTCCACCAACCGGGTCGGGTCAAAGGCTCGGATGCGTTGAGTGGCGGCCAGCGAGTCGAACTGGCCCCATCCCTCGTTGAACGGTACCCACACCGCGAGGCTTGGCACCGACTGGAGCAGTTCGAGCGTGGTGTCGAGTTCGGCCAGGAACTCGGCGCGGCCCGCGGCGTCCTGGCGTCCGAACCTGGCATGCCGACGGTCGTCGGCCCTGAATGGAAGGACCGCCGGGCCCTGGGTGATCGCGGGTCTGTAGCGGCGCCCCCCGTTGACCATGTCCTGCCACACGAGCATCCCGAGTCGGTCGCAGTGGTGGTACCAGCGCAGCGGTTCGATCTTGATGTGTTTGCGCAGCATCGTGAACCCGAGTTCCCGCGCCGTGGCGATGTCGTGGATCATGGCCTCGTCGGACGGGGCGGTGTAGAGCCCGTCCGGCCAATAGCCCTGGTCCAGCAGGCCGGCGTGCAAATACGGCTGGCCGTTGAGCAGCAGCCGGCTACGCCCCTGCGCGTCGGGCCCCACGCCGAAGGAGCGCAGCCCGAAGTAGCTGGTGACCTCGTCATCGCCGAGCCGGACTTCCACGTCGTGCAGGAAGGGATCCTCGGGGCTCCACCGACGCGCATCATCACCGAGGCCCAACCGGGTGGGCAGGCCCACCGGGACCTGCGCACTGAGCAACCGCTTGCCTTCCGCCAGCACATGGACTTCGGCGATACCGCCGGTCCCTGAGCCGTCGTGGACAGTGACCTCCACCTCACCGGTGTCCAGGTGGGGGGTCAGCACCAGGCGCTCCACCCAGCTTGCGGGGACCGACTCCATCCAGACGCTCTGCCAGATCCCGGACTGCGGCGTGTACCAGATGCCGCCCGGCTCCAGCTGCTGCTTGCCACGCGAACGCCAGGAGGTGTCGGTGACGTCGCGCACCTTCACCACGAGCTCGTGCGCCGCGCCGTCACCGACGCGGTCGGTGATGTCGATCGAGAAGGGGAGGTACCCGCCCCGGTGCGAACCCACGCGGATCCCGTCGATGAAGACCTCGCAGTCCTGGTCCACGGCCCCGAAGTGGATCAGCACCCTATCGCGCAGGAACCCCTCCGGCAGCCGAAGGCTCCGGCGGTACCACAGGGCCTCATCCGGCTGCAGCACGCGCCCCACCCCCGACAGCGGGGCCTCCGGGGAGAAGGGCACCACGATCTCGCCGTCCCAGCGCTCCGGGATCGCGGTGCGGTCGGCTGCGGTGAACGCGTGCTCCCACCGGCCGTTGAGGTTGGCGTGCGAGTCGCGCACCAGTTGGGGGCGTGGGTACTCGGGCAGCACGTCGTCAGGGTCGAGGGCCTCGCCCCATGGCGTGATCATGCGGACACTCCTCGATTGCGTCATGGCGTCACCCTAGTGCCGCGAGCCGGAAGCCCGCCGGTAGACTCGGGCCCAGCGACACGAAGGAGTGAGGGCAGTGAGGATCGTTGCCGTCTGCACGGGGATCATCGGAGTCCTGGGAGCCCTCTTGTGGCCCAGTTTCACCAATGCCTTCAACAACGGCCTTGAGTTGTACTGGCTCTCGGACAGCCGTATCTACATGCACGTCGTCGGGGCGGGTCTGGCGCTCCTGTGGGCCATCGTGTGGTGGCTACCGGTTGCCCGTCGATGGTGGCATGTGGTCCTGGGAGCCCAGTGGCTGAGCCTGACAGCCGTGTTCACCCTTGGCCTCGGTCCGGGCGGCCAGGGCCCCTCCTGGGGTTTGGCGCTGCTGGTTGCCGCGCTCGCCGCGCTGCTGGTGACCGCGCTGTGGATGGTGCCCTCGCTGCTGGCGCAGGGCCGGGCGGACAAGCGGGTCGCGGGTCAAACGATCTGGTCCAGGACCCCCGTGTCCACGTCGTAGAGGAAGCCACCCACCTCGGCCACCCCGTTGACCAGGGGGTGCGAGTTGACCATGTCCACGTCCCGCCGCAACCGGTCCATCTGGTCTGACGAGGCGCCGAACGTGATCCAGCTGGTGTTGGCCCCGCTGCGCTGCTCGATGGTCTTGCGGATGTCGTCCTCAGAGCCGGCCATGGCGCACTTGGTGTGCGGGACGATCATGATGCGGTCGACGTTGAGGAGCTGCACACTCAACACCGCCCCCGTCAGCATCGATGTGGAAACCCTCCCGCCGGGAGATCGGAGGATCTTCACGTCGCCGTGCTCCATGCCGATCATGAGGCGGGGGTCGATCCGTGAGTCCATGCAGGTCAGGATCAGCACCCCCTCCCGGGCGATGCCGTCGAACCCGGAATGGGGGAAGTTCTCGGCGTAGCGTTGGTTCGCCTGGAGCAGGTCGTCGAAGCTCATGACTCGAAGCGTAATGGGTCCAGGCCGGCCAGCGTAGTGACAGGTTGGGATAATGGGATGCCGGAGCCGTCGCGTCGGCCGGGTTCGGTGGGCAAGTCGACCGGTGACCCGCTCGCCGCGGAGGCCAGCACCGGGGAGGCGCCGGTTGCCGCCAACAGCAGGCGCGTTTCGCCCTTCAGGAAGCGGTGGCATCTCACCCCGCCGGTGGCGCGGCCCTTCGTCGGGTACTCCGACAGGGGGGTCATCTTGGCGGCTCCCGCCTCCGTGCCGGGCAGGGACTCGCCAGAACCGGAGATGGTCACCACCTCGTCGCCCTCGGGGCTCGCGATGCCGAACCAGACCACCTCGGCCCCCGGGGCCAGCTTGATGCCCGCGACACCACCGCCGGCGCGCCCCTGGGCCCGGACGGACTCGGCGCCGAAGTGGAGCAACTGCGCGTCAGAGCTGATGAACACCAGGTTCACGTTCCCGAAGGGCAGTTCGGCAGCACCCACCACCTCGTCGCCCTCGGCGAGGCGGATGATGTCCCACGAGTCCTTCCCGATGGCCTCGGCGTGCACCCGCTTGACCACCCCCTGCCTGGTGCCGATGGCGATCCCAGGGGAGTCATCATCCAGTGAGACCAGGGCGAGCGGCTCCTCTCCGGGGTCCAGTTGCCACAGCTCCGTGGCCCGGCTGCCACCCTGCAGTGCGGGACGCGACGCTGTCAGGGGCACGGAGGGCAATTCGATGGCGCGGCAGCGCACGACCCGCCCTCGGTTGGTGATCACCCCGAACTCGCCGTGCGCGGTGGTGCGGGTGGCCGAGATGATCACGTCGTGTGCGGATCGGGGACCGCTGGTGGGGATCGGGTCGGCGACGTCGGTGCGAGCCACCAGGCCAGTACCGGACATCAGCACCCAACACGGGTCGTTCGGAACCTCCAGGGGAGCGGCCATGGCGTTCACGACGGCGTCCCCGGTGAGCAGGACGGTGCGGCGCGGGGTGCCGAACTGCCGGGCCACCTGGTCGAGTTCGGTTCCCACGATGCGGCGCAGGACCGCTTCGTCGTCGATGATCTCCTGCAGCTCGCCGATCTGTTGCGTGAGGTCGTCGACTTCCTTTTGGAGTTCGATGGTGGAGAAGCGGGTCAGTCGACGCAGTTGCATGTCGAGGATGTAGTTGGCCTGGGTTTCGTCCAGGTCGAAAGCGCCGATCAGTCTGGTACGGGCCTCGGCGACGTCGTCGGAGGACCGGATGATGGCGATCACGTCGTCGATGTCGGCGATGGCGATGATCAGGCCTCGGACCAGGTGGAGGCGGTCGGTGGCCTTGCCGAGCTGGAAGCGGGTCCGTCGCAGGGTGACGTCGAGGCGGTGCTCGAGGTAGACCTCCAGCATCTCCTTGACCGTCATGGTGCGGGGCTGGCCGTCGACCAGGGCGACGGCGTTGATGGCGAAGGTGTCTTCCAGCTTGGTGTGCCTGAACAGCTGCTCGAGGAGCGCCTCGGGGTTGATGCCGTTCTTGGCCTCGATCACCAGACGGGTGCCGTGGGCCAGGTCGGTGAGGTCCTTGACGTCGGCGATGCCGGTGAGTTTCTTGGCGTCCAGGGCCTTCTTGATCTGCTCGATGATGCGTTCGGGGCCAACCATGTACGGCAATTCTGTGACCACGATGCCCTGGCGACGGGGGCTGGTCTTCTCGATGCGTGCGGTGGCCCGGATTCGGAACGTCCCGCGTCCGGTGGCGTAAGCATCACGTACCCCCTCCAACCCGATGATCTTTCCCCCCGTGGGGAAGTCGGGCCCGGGAAGATAACGCATCAGTTCGTCGAGTTCGATGTCGGGCTTCTTCAGCATCTGCTTCAGCGCGGCCACCACTTCGACCAGGTTGTGCGGCGCGATGTTGGTGGCCATGCCCACCGCGATGCCGGTGGCGCCGTTGACCAGAAGGTTGGGAAACGCCGCCGGCAGGACGACGGGTTCGGCCTCCTTGCCGTCGTAGTTGGGCCTGAAGTCGACCGTGTTCTCGTCGAGCCCGGCGGTCATGGCCGTGGCGGCGGCGCCCATGCGGCACTCGGTGTAACGCATGGCCGCGGGGCCTGCGTCCAGGGACCCGAAGTTGCCATGCCCATCCACCAGGGGCAGCCGCATCGCCCACGGTTGCGCCAGCCGCACCAGGGCGTCGTAGATGGCGGTGTCCCCGTGGGGGTGCAGGACGCCCATCACCTGACCCACCACCCGGGCACACTTGACGTGACCCCGTTCGGGTCGAATCCCCATCTCATCCATCGCGAACAGGATGCGTCGTTGAACCGGCTTCAGCCCGTCTCGGGCATCAGGGAGGGCCCGGGAATAGATCACGGAGTAGGCATACTCCAGGAAGCTGGTCTCCATCTCCTGGGTGACGTCGACGTCGAGGATGTGCTCCTCGACGTCGTCAAGCTCGGTCTTGGCCATGCGTGGCTGGCTCCTGCACTGTTAAGCGGGTCAATCAGAGGATCCCGCGCAGTTTATCGCCAAGTCCGTCGCCGTCGGGCGCACGTACCTCCGGCGCCGTGTCGGGTTCCCATTCGTGCTCGCTTCCGACGTCGGTGGGGAAGCCGTGCGCCAGGGCATGTTCCCCCGGGCTCAGCTGGCGGATGGCACGGGCGCGCACGTGGTTGGGCTGCAGGGTGGCGAACTCTGCGTACAGCGCAGGGTCATGCTGGCCGTCGTCACCCACCAGCAGCCACCTGATGTTCGGCAGGTCCCGGGCCAGTTCACGCAGCGCGGTGCGCTTGTGCTCGGGGCCCTTGCGGAACCACCCGGTATTGGTGGGTCCCCAGTCCGTCAGCAGCATCGCACCCCGCGGGAAACCATGGCGGTTGATGAAGCGGGTGATCATGGGAAACGTGTTCCAGGCGCCGGTGGAGACATAGATGATGGGAGCGCCGGGATGCTCCGTGAGCAGTTGCTGGTAGAGGCGGGCCATCCCGGTGACGGACTGGCGGGCGTGCTCCCGCAGCACGAACGAGTTCCAGGCAGCGGTCAGGGGGCGAGGCAGCCAGGTGGACAGGATGGTGTCGTCGATGTCGCTGACGATGCCGAACTCCTCGTCGCTGTCGATGACCTGGACCCGGGCCGGGGCCGCAGCGCCGCCGTCGGTTTCGATCTGCACGGTGTGCCAGCCGGGTGGTAGGCCCGGATTGTGCAGGCGCACGTCGATGTAGCCGCCCCGGTCGGCCTTGATGGGGATACGATCACCCCCGATGATCACCGTGGCAGAGGCCTCGGCCAGGGGTGCGGCCAAAAAGTTGCGCCAGCCGCGGCGATGCAGGATCTCATTGGCGGCCTGCACGATCCCGATCTGGCTCGGGGGGCGCAGCGCCACCCGGGCCAGGATCCGGACCTGTTCGGTGGTTCCGAACCCGGTGAACGGCAGGACGTGTTCCTGCCACTTCAATCGGCGGAAGGTGCGGTTGAGCAGGCGGGTGAAACGGTCTTCCAGACGCGCGGCGAAGAAGGGGCGGGACTTCATGGAAATCCAACTTAGTGGAAACCCGTGGAACAATGAGCCCGTGACTACCAGAGGCCGAAGCGTACTCCCGTCCGACTTGCACCGGGAGGTCAAGGAGTGCGGGTTCTATCCCGAGCTGGTGAGCGAGTCCATCGCCGGCGCCCTCGGGACCCAGGATGTCGCGGCGCACCTGGTGCACCACGAGGCCACCTTCACGGGCCACGAGGTGCAGCGGCACATGACCGTGCTCGTTCTGACGGAACGGCAACTGATCATCGTGCACACCGACGATTCGGACCAGGGCAACGCGGAGCGGGCACTGACCTCCTCGGAGGTGGTGGCACTGCGCGCCATCGACTCCGTCGTGGTCACCCGATCCATGGCGCAGCCCGAGCGCTCCACCGGCGAACTGGCCGAGGCCTGGCTGACGGTGGTGTGGGGCGGCGCCTCCCGTCTCGACCTGGGGCCCGCCGGCTGCGAGGACCCGGACTGCGTCGCCGACCACGGCTTCACCGGCATGGCAGTTCCCAATGACCTGACCGTGCGCATGAGCCCTGCTGGCGACGGCCCCGCGGTCACCCGCAAACTCCTGCAGTTCGGTGCCCGCCTCCAGGCCCGGGTGGGCTGAATGGAGCGCTTCGTGCTGCCCCGCTACGGCGGGGGTTCGTTGGCCGACCTGCTGCCCAGCATCGAGGCGAGGCTGAACGGCGGTGACGCGGTGCTGTCGGTCCCGGCCACCTCCCGATACGTCATCCTGCTCGTGGACGGGTTGGGTCACCACAGCCTCGGCGAGCACGCCGCCCATGCGGAGTGGATGGGGGCGGCGCTGGCCACGTCGCAGCCATTGACGTGCGGCGTGCCGTCCACCACCGCGGCCTCGCTGTCCAGCATCGGGACCGGACTGCCCCCCGCTGAACACGGCATCGTGGGCTACACCTTCCTCGACCCCGACACCGACCAGGTCATGAACTCCCTGACATGGGAGGGCGGTCCGGCCGACGTGGAGTCCTTCCGCCGGGCAGAGACGCGCTACACCCGGCTGGGACTCCAGGGGCACCCCTGCGCCGCCGTCACGCTCGCCCGCTTCGAATCCAGTGGCCTGCAGCAGCTCTCCTTCGCCGGCACCGCCCTGTTCGGGGTGGAACAGGAAGGCGACCACCAGGCGTTCTGTGGCCTGGTCAACACGGCGCTCGAGACCCACGATGTGATCTACGCCTACGAACGCCAGCTTGACCACATCGGCCACACGCACGGCGTGGGGTCGTGGCAGTGGCTCGACCAGCTCGGTGCCGTCGACGACCTCGTCCAGGAACTGGTGCGCAGCCTGCCGCGCGACGTCACCCTGCTCGTGACCGGCGACCACGGCATGGTCAACATCCCGGAGGATCGCCGCATCGTCGCCGAGACGACCGCAGGACTTGAGGGCTGGCGCCACATCGCCGGTGAAGGGCGCTTCCGGCAGCTGTACGCGGACCGGCCCCCCGAGCTGGCCCGGCGGTGGCGCGACGTGTTGGGGGACAGGGCGGTGGTCCTCGAACGCCACGAGGTCCTGCAGGCGGGGTGGTTCGGCCCCGAGGTTCGCGGGGACATCGCCAACAGGATCGGCGACGTGGTGGTGGCGATGAAGGACGACTGGGCCGTGATGAGCACCACCTTCCCGCAGGAGTTCTCGCTGGTGGGCATGCACGGCTCGCTGACGCCCCGGGAGATGATCGTGCCGCTGCTGGTGCACCAGGCTTGAGCATGCGCGTCGGCATCCTCATCGACGACTTCTTCCCGGCATCGGGAGGCATCGGCCGCTCCGTGCAGACCCAACTGGAGGAACTCGTCCACATGGGGCACGAGCCCATCCTCGTGGCGCCGGACCGGTTCCTCGAGAAGCCGCGGATCTGCGAGGTCATCGAATGCCCCACGATCTGGGTCCCGCCGATGCCACCACATCTCAGCGTGCTGTTCCACGGCCGCGCCACTGCCGAGAGGATCTCGGCACGGGCAGACTTCGACGTGATCCACTCGCAGACCGAACGGGGTGCGCTGATCCTGGGGGCGCGTCTGGCCCGCCTGCAGTCGATCCCGCACGTTCATACGTTCCACGCCAACGTCGCGGGTACACACCGAGCGGTCCGGAGCGCGGCGCTGGGCACCGTCTCCTACCAGGCGCTGGTCAATCCCATCCTCACCCGGGCCAGCCGGCGACGCTCCCCGCGGGTGCACCTCCCGCGGCGCGAGTCGGAGTCCGGTGGCCTGCTGGCGCGGATGGACTGGGCCAGTTTCGCCGACATCGCCGGGAAGGTGGACGCATACACGGTCCCGTCCCACTTCATGCTGGACCTGGTGGAGGAGGCTGCCGACCACCACCTCCCGGGATTCGTGGTGCCCACGGGGTTCAACGCCCGTCTCAAGGCAGCCATTGACGCCACCAGGCGCGAGCGCACCGATGACAGGTTCCGGTTCCTTGCCGTTGGGCGCCTCGCCAGGGAGAAGCGGATCGACGTGCTGGTCAGGGCTTTCCTGGAGGCGGACCGGGCGGACGCAGAGCTCGTGATCGTGGGCGACGGCGACCAGCGCCGTCAGCTTCGGCGGCTGGCCGGGGGAGACCCCCGCATCGACATGCGCGGGCATCTCGGCGACCTGGGCGACATAGCCTGGGAACTGGTCAATGCCGATGTGCTTGCCATGACCAGCCACCGGTTCGAGTCACAGGGGCTCGTGGCCACGGAGGCCGTGGCCGCTGGGCTGCCCGTGTTGTACTGCGACGACCGGCTCACCGTCGCCCTCTCTCCCAAAACCGCCCTGCTGACCGAGCCTGATGTTCGCTCCCTGGCGGCCGGTATCGTCCGGTTGTGCGACCGGGAGCTCCTGGGGCGCATGTCCGCGGCCACCACCTCCCTCCTGCCAGGACTGACGCCGGGGAGAACAGCCGAGCGCTACGTTGAGGTCTACGACCACGTCTTGCAACCGAAGGGACGATACGACCGTGGCTGAACTGGTGTTCCATACCGGGCCCATGGACAGCGGCAAGTCCACGCTTGCCTTGCAGATGGATTACACGCAATCCCAGCATGGTCGCAAGGGGCGGTTGTTCACCTCCCGGGACCGCTCCGGGACGGCACGCATCACTTCCCGCCTCGGCCTGGCCGCCGACGCGGTGGAGGTGGGCCACCACTTCGACTTCTGGAACTACATCGTCACCGAACTGACCGCGGGGCAGCGGGTGGACTACCTCGTCTGCGACGAGGTCCAGTTCTACACGGAGGAGCACGTCGGGCAACTGGCGCAGGTGGTCGACGAACTGCAACTGGATGTCTACGCGTTCGGCATCCTCGCCGACTTCCGATCCAAGCTCTTCCCCGGATCGCAGCGCCTGGTGGAGTTGGCCGACCGTATCGAGACCCTCCCATTGGGTCCCCTGTGCTGGTGCGGAAAACGAGGCACACAGAACGCGCGCACCGTGGACGGCATGATGGTGACGGAGGGATCCCAGGTGGTGGTGGGGGACACCACAGACGGCGGCGACGTGCGCTACGAGGTGCTGTGCCGCGCACACCACCGGCGACGCCTGACCGCCACCCGGGCCAAGGCGACGCTGTCGCCGGATCCGTTGCCCTTCGGGGACGGCTGAGGAATCAGTCGTCAGAGGGCTTGGGGCCGCCGAACATGATTTCGTCCCAGCTGGGCACGTGTGCCCGACCCCTGCGGCGCTTCTTGCGCGGAGCCGTGGCGTGCGGTACCTCATCGATCAGGGAGTCCTGACGGGGTTCGAGGACGATGGACTCCTCGTCCTCGGACGCCTCCGCAACGGGGGGCTCCACCTGCTGTTCGGCACCCTCCTCGGTGGGGGTGTGCGCCTGGTCCTGTGCGGTGGGTTCGTCCCCGTGCTCCGCCGGGTCGGTTTCGCCCTCCGGCGGGGCGTCGTCCTCATCCTCGTCGTCGAGCCCCACGTAGATACGGACCGAGTCCTCACTGACGCCGCTCAACATGTCGTAGAGCTCGTCGAGCTCGGAGGTCCGGGGGACGTCGGCGTAGGGATCGTCGGGGAATGGCACGTCGTCGCCCGGTGCTTCGACGGTGAGCGGCTCGTCGGGACTCTGCGTGGCGCGCACGAGGGCGAGCTCGTCGTCGAAGTCCACCGTGTTCTCGTTGTCCGGACCGCTGCCGGGCAGCTCCTCGCCGATCATCCATCGGGCATCGGTGTTGTCGGCGACGCTGAACCTCGCCCGGGCATCGAACAAGAACTCTGCCACACGACCCGCGGCGTCATCGGCCAGCTTCCCCACCACGCGCCACCTCAGGTCCGGTTCCCGCCAGGCGTCCCAGATGACGTCGTCGGAGTCGAGGCCTCGGGCACGTAGCCGATCCGTGATGAGCTCGCCCAGCCGGCGGTGCGCAGCACCGTCACCCTTGCGGCGCACGGTGGAACCCAGGGCTGTGCGCGCCATGTGCTCGCGTTCGGCGAGCACGGGGTCCGCGAACACCTGGATCCTCTCCTGGGGAGCTCCCGCTTCTTGCGCGACCTCGGCGACCGAGGCCCCGGCACGAATGCGGGTCTGGATCTCGCGCGGGCTCAGGGAACTTTCCATGGGGTCTCCTTCGTTGTCCGACAAGTTACCAGCGGTACTGCACAACGGGCCCGGTTCAAGGGGCGGAAACGCTCAACTCGTGCTTGAGGGCCGTCCGGAACTTGCGTGGCGCAGGAATTGTGGTATGAATTGCGCGATCAAGTTCTCGGCTGGGTCCGACAACATGAGCGGTGCCAACAGAAAGGACCTAAGCATGGCGACCGACTACGACGCCCCACGCAAGACTGACGAGGAAATGAGCGAAGACTCCATCGAGGAGCTCAAGACCCGACGTAACGACAAGAACTCCGGCAAGGTTGACGAGGATGAGGTGGAAGCCGCTGAAACCTTCGAACTGCCCGGTGCCGACTTGTCGCACGAAGAACTCACGGTGCGGGTCCTCCCGCGCCAGCAGAACGAGTTCACCTGCGCATCCTGCTTCCTCGTGAAGTCGCGCTCGCAGCTGGCTGAGACCAGGAACGACTTGCACTACTGCGTCGACTGCGTCTAAACCCACTGGCAGAACACAAGAAGGAGGCCCTCGCCCATGGCGGTGGCCTCCTTCGCTGCCCGGGGAATTCGCCCATCCCTGGCCCGTGGAACTAGAGGTCCAGCTTGTTGCGCCTCCTGCCGGGGGCGTTGTGGCCCATGCTGCGGGCCCAGTGGCGTTGCATGTAGCGGTTCATGACCAGTTGTGTGACACCCACCCCCACACCGGAAGCCAGCGACCAGATCAGCGCGTACCTCAGCGGTGTCTCCGGGTCATTCGGATCCGGTGGCTCTTCACCGGTGGCCACCTCCCAGGCCTTGGTCAGCAGCTTCTTGGCCGCGATGGTGGAGATGGCGCCCAGGGCGCCCGCATAGACGTTCCAGACGATCTTCTCGGTAAAGCCCATCGGTGCTCCTCGTGGTTCACGTATCGGTGGAATTCATTATGCCGAACTTCGGATACATTGGGGTGCGTGGCTTACGAGGAACGTCTGGGCTTGCCCTGGTGGTGGTGGCTGGTAGGGGTGCTGCTGGTGGGCTCCCTGTCGATGGCTGTCCTCGCCTACGTTCCGCTCGAGGTAGGCATCGCCATCACCGTCTTCTTCCTCCTTGGCACCGGGGCGTTACTCCTCGGATACGGACGTCTCGGCGTGAGCGTCGATGCCACCTCCCTCCGCGTTGGCCGCAATGCCGTCGAGGGTGAGTGGATCCGCGGGGCCGAGGCGCTGGAGGGTGCCGAGGCCGTCGCAGCCATGGGGCCGAAGGCGGAGGTCAGGGACTTCCTGAAAACCCGTCCCTACATCGCCGACCTGGTGCGAATCGAGATCGCCGACCCCGCCGACCCCCACCCCCACTGGATGGTGAGCTCCCGGAGACCCCGGGAGTTGGCCGATGCCGTCAACGCGATGGCGCGAGGCGGCGTATGAGGATTCCCATGGTGGGCGAGAGGGTTCCGCACTACGCCCAACCCGGCGACGCCGGGGCCGACCTGACGTCAGCCGAGTCGCTGGTGCTGCAGCCGGGGCAACGCGCCGTGGTGGGAACGGGAGTGAGGTTGGCGCTGCCGGAGGGCACCGTTGGGCTGGTCACCCCGCGCTCCGGACTGGCCGCCCGCCACGGCCTGTCGATCGTCAACTCACCAGGCATCATCGATTCCGGCTACCGTGGCGAGGTCAAGGTCTGCCTTGTCAATCTCGACCCCGCCACACCCGTGGAGATCAACGAGGGCGACAGGATCGCCCAACTGGTAGTCATGCCATTCCTGCAGGCCCGGTTCGAGCCGGTCGCCAGTCTCGGTGAGACGCAGCGGGGCAGCGGTGGCTATGGTTCCACTGGGATCACCCATCAATGATCGTCAAAGGAAGTTCATGATTTTCGGACGCAAGCGCAAGCGCGAGCAGGAGGCCGCCGAGTCGGCAGCGAGCCCGGTCTCGCCCGTCACGGTCGAAGAGAACGACGCTCAAGCCCACGAGGCGGACCCCGGGGTGGACGTCGTGGACGAGGCCGAGGAGCGGCAGGCCCAGTGGACCGCATGGGATGCGGAGTTCGAGCGGGAGGAGGGTCCTTTCGACATCGACGAGGTGGACCTGGACGCCGACGACGTCAAGAGGATCGACCTCGGCACCGTCATCGTCACACCCTTTCCCAACATGTCGATGCAGTTGCAGGTGGACAAGACCAAGGAGAAGGTGCAAGCAATACTGGTGGCAGATGGCCAATCCGCCATCGAGGTGGCGGTCTTCGCCGGGCCGGTGCGCACCTCGATGCTGTCCGAGATCAGGGATGGCATCATCAGCGCCACCGAGCGTGCGTCGGGCCGCGTTGAGGTAATACGTGGTCCGTTCGGGGCCGAGATGCACCGTCGACTGCCCGTCACCGATGCCAAGGGCAACCCGGCCATGCACATGTCCCGGACCTGGTTGGTGGACGGACCGGGCTGGGTGTTGCGAGGTGTCGTGATGGGCAAGGCCGCTCTCGACCACAAAAACGACGCTGCCCAACTCACCCTCTTCGAGTTCTTCTCCAACCTGGTGGTTCGACGCGGCGTCGACCCGGCCGTGCCCGGCAGCGCGCTACCCATGACCGTCCCCGTCCTCGAGAAGAAGGACGACGACGCCACCGCCTCGCCCGAGGATCCCGACACCGGGCAGTAGGGGGCTCGCCAGATGAAGCAGCGCTCATGGTCCGATCGCCTGCGGCGGATGATGGCTTCACACGAGCGGAACGAGGCCGCGGACATGGCCGAGCGCGCCATCGAGTCCGGCTGCGTCACCATCGAACAGGCGCGCATCCGTGAACGCGTCAGCCTCATCGGCACCGTCACCTCCATGAGAACCAATGCGCGGGGTTGGCCCGAGGTGCAGCTGAATGATCCCACCGGGACCGTGACCCTGGTGTGGATGGGCACGCAGCGTCTTGCGGCCATCACGCCCGGATGCCACCTGATCGCCACCGGGCGGCTCACGCTCGACGGCGAGCGCCCGGTGATCTTCAATCCCGGCTACCAGGTGATCGGCTGAGGGTCCTCAGCCCTCGAACATCTCCGCCAACTCGGAACCCGACTGGTGACCAACCAGGAACAGCAGCTGATCCCCGGTCCCAAGGACTGCATCGTCTTGGGGTGCCGAGGGAACGCCGTCGCGGATCAGGGCCACCAGCACCACGTCGACGGGCAGGCGCAGGTCGACGATCCGTTTCCCCAGCTGGGGGCTGTCGGAGGTGATCCGGATCTCCGACAGGTCGGTGCTGGTGGCATCGAAGGTCAAGAGGTTGACCAGTTCGCCCGTGGAGACCGCCTCCTCCACGAGTGCCGACATGATCCGTGGGGTCGAGACCGCCACGTCGACGCCCCACATGGCGTCGAACATCCACTCGTTGTGGGGGTTGTTGACGCGCCCCACGGTGCGCGGCACCCCGAACTCGGTCTTGGCCAGCAGGGAATGAACCAGATTGACCTTGTCGTCACCGGTGGCGGCGATGCTCACGTCATAGGAGTCCAGGTTGGCGTCCTCGAGGTTCTGCAGCTCGCAGGCATCGCCGATGTACCAGTGGGCGCCGCGTACGTCATGGGCGGTCTGCATGCGTGCGTCGGAGTCGATCAGCAGCACCTCGTGACCATTCGCCACGAGCTCCGTGGCAATCGAGCGTCCAACGTTGCCGGCGCCCGCGATGGCTACGCGCATCGGATACCTCCTACTGGTGCCTGACGGGTGGAGCGGCGAACAGCGCCTCGACCTGGGTGACCCGCCCCGCCTCACACGCCACGTACAGCAGGTCACCGTCCTGGAAGACGGTCTCCGCGGCGGGCACCATGCCGTGGCCGGTGCGGTTGAGTATGGGGATCGGGGCGCCCGCGGCGGCTGCCAGCGTGGATATCCGCCGGCCCACCCAGGCGTGGTGGACGTGCACCTGGATGAGTCTCACATTGCCGGAGGGGTCGCGCCACACTGGCTCGCTGCCTTCGGGCAGCAGTCGGCGCAGCACTTGGCCCACCGTCCACTTGACCGGCGCCACCGTGGGGATGCCAAGCCTTTCATACACGGCGGCGCGCCCCTGGTCGTAGATGCGGGCGACGACATTGTGGATGCCGTGGACCTCCCGCACCACCCGGGCGGCCAGGATGTTGGAGTTGTCGCCGCTGGAGACCGCCGCGAAGGCGTCTGCCCGCCCGATCCCGGCCCGTGCGAGCACTTCGCGGTCGAAACCGACGCCCGTGACCGTCTCGCCTTGGAAGTCTGGGCCGAGACGGCGGAATGCTGTGGGATCGAGGTCGATGACCACCACCTCGTGACCCCGCTTCACCAGCGACGTGGCGAGCATCGAGCCCGTCCGGCCACAGCCCATGATGACGATTCTCACACCCATCACGGTAATGGACCACAGTGCCTTTTGTGCCGAGTGGTGGGCCGAACGCCCCTTCGGCCCGGGGGTGGGTGGCAACCACTACGGTGGAGACGTGAACAGTTCGGGAGGCGTCGCACAGGGCGGTTCTGCGTCCCCATTGGTGGTGGAGATGGATCTCGAACGCGTGGCGCACGGTGG
Organism: uncultured Tessaracoccus sp.; assembly: GCA_964588895.1. Lineage (GTDB taxonomy): Bacteria > Actinomycetota > Actinomycetes > Propionibacteriales > Propionibacteriaceae > Arachnia. The sequence continues at coordinate 3,318 of CAZPSO010000019.1, read as the reverse complement.
CTTCGTCGTCGGACGCCGCGACAACAAGGTGGTCTTCGTCACCGGGGGACTGCCCGGCGAACGGGTGCGGGTGGAGATCACCGAGTCCAACAGGCGGTTCGACCGGGGACGCGTGGTGGACGTGTTGCAGGCCGCACCTGGCCGGGTGGTGCCGCCGTGTCCCATCGCAGACCGGTGCGGAGGCTGCGACTGGCAGCACGTCGATCCCGAGTTGCAGCTGGACCTCAAGACGGCAGTGGTGGCAGAACAGCTCTCGCGACTGGGCAACTACCAATGGACGGGCCGGGTCAAGGCCGTGGAGCCGTTGGCGGGGTGGCGCACCCGGATGCGATATGCCGTGAGCCCTTCGGGCGAGGTGGGCATGCGCGGCCGGCGCTCTCACGACGTGGTGCCCCTGCCCGCCCAGGGCTGCATGATCGCAGCCCCTGGCCCCACGCAGACGCAATTGCAGGAGGCTGGCCGCGGCGCCCGGGAGGTGGCCGTGGTGGTGGGGGATGACTCCGCCACCGTCCTCGCGGATGGGGACCGTGTCGCCGGACCGCCGACGGTGCAGCACTCCGTGGCCGGGCGGCGGTACATGGTGGGGGTCCGCGGATTCTGGCAGGTGCATCCCCACGCGGCCGAGACCCTGACCCGGGCCGTCATCGACGGGATCCGGCCAAGTCCCGGGGAGCGCGCCTTCGATCTCTACTGCGGGGCAGGGCTCTTCGCAGGTGCCCTGGTGGATGCGGGTTGTGAGGTCACCGGCGTGGAGCTCAACCGGGAGGCCGTGGCACAGGCCCGACACAACGTGCCGCAGGCCGAGTTCCTGGCGGGCCCGTTGGAGAGACTGCTCGGGCGCCTGCGGGCGCCGGTGCACATCGTGGTGCTCGATCCGACGCGCAAGGGCGCCGGTGCCCAGGTGGTCAGGCACATCGTGGAGCTGCGTCCCCGTGTGGTGGCCTACGTGGCATGTGACCCCGCCGCACTGGGGCGCGACGTGGGCTTCTTCGCCGAACGGGGCTACGAAGTGACGTCGCTCGAGGGATACGACCTGTTCCCGATGACCCACCACGTTGAGTGCGTGGCGATACTCAAGCCCATCCGCCTCGCCGGATCCTGACCACTAGACTGACAAGCGCGAACCCACCTGCGGTGAGAACTTGGCTCACCGTGATATCTTGACGTCAAGATAATTTGTGCCATCGATGAGGAGTTCTAGTGAGTGTGAACAGTTTCGGGGCCAAGGCCAGCCTCGACGTAGAGGGAACGACGTACGAGATCTTCCGGCTCGACGCGGTGCCGGGGCATGAGAAGTTGCCGTACGGCTTCAAGGTTCTGCTGGAGAACCTGCTGCGCACCGAGGACGGTGCCAACATCACGAAGCAGGACATCGAGTTCCTCGGCAACTGGGATCCCAGTGCCGAGCCCGACCACGAGATCCAGTTCACCCCGGCCCGCGTGATCATGCAGGACTTCACCGGCGTGCCGTGCGTGGTGGACTTGGCCACCATGCGTGAGGCCATGGTCGACCTCGGCGGTGACCCTTCCAAGATCAACCCGCTCTCGCCCGCCGAACTGGTCATCGACCACTCCGTGATCACGGAGGTGTTCGGCATCTCCGGCGCCTTCGAGCAGAACGTCGACATCGAGTACCAGCGCAACCATGAGCGCTACCAGTTCCTCCGTTGGGGACAGGGCGCCTTTGACGACTTCAAGGTGGTTCCCCCCGGCACGGGCATCGTGCACCAGGTCAACATCGAGAACCTGGCGCCCGTGATCTTCCCACGCACCGTCGACGGCGTCCTGCAGGCCTATCCCGACACCTGCGTGGGCACCGACTCCCACACGCCGATGGTCAACGGCCTGGGTGTCGTGGGATGGGGTGTCGGCGGCATCGAGGCCGAGGCGGCCATGCTGGGTCAGCCCGTGTCCATGTTGCTGCCGCGCGTCGTGGGATTCAAGCTGAGCGGCCAACTCAGCGAGGGCACCACCGCCACTGACCTGGTCCTCACCATCACCGAGATGCTCCGCGAGCACAAGGTGGTGGGCAAGTTCGTCGAGTTCTACGGTGATGGCGTGGCCGAGGTGCCCGTGGCCAACCGCGCCACCATCGGCAACATGAGCCCCGAGTACGGCTCCACGATCGCGGTCTTCCCGATCGACGAGCGCACCATCGACTACCTGCGCCTGACCGGCCGCGACGACCACCAGCTCGCCCTGGTGGAGGCCTACGCCAAGGAACAGGGCATGTGGCACGACCCGGCGGTGGAGGCCAACTACTCCGAGTATCTCGAGCTGGACCTCTCCACCGTGGTGCCCTCCATCGCCGGCCCCAAGCGCCCGCAGGACCGGATCCGTCTGGACCACTCCAAGGGTGCCTTCCGCGAGGCACTCGAGGTGTTCGCACCCGGTCACAAGTTCGTCAAGACCGGCTGGGACGTCACCGTGGCGCAGACCATGGACGCTTCGGATCCCACCGGTTCCGATCCGGGGGACACGGACGACTCCCCGCCGCCGTACCAGCACGACCACAGTGGAGAGCCGGCTGCGCGCGAGAAGAATGGTCTGCCGGTCCAGCTGGCCAGTGGCGACGAGTTCGTCCTGGACCACGGAGCCGTGACCATCGCCTCCATCACCTCGTGCACCAACACCTCCAACCCGAGCGTCATGCTGGGCGCTGCGCTGGTGGCGAAGAAGGCCGTCGAGAAGGGGCTGACACGCAAGCCGTGGGTCAAGACCTCGCTGGCGCCGGGCTCCCAGGTGGTCACCGACTATTACGACAAGGCCGGCCTGACCCCGTACCTGGACGCCATCGGGTTCAACCTGGTCGGCTACGGCTGCACCACCTGCATCGGTAACAGCGGGCCGCTGATCCCGGAGATCTCGAAGGCCGTCAATGAGCATGACCTGGCCGTGGCCGCAGTGCTGTCCGGCAACCGCAACTTCGAGGGCCGCATCAACCCCGACGTGAAGATGAACTACCTGGCATCGCCGATGCTGGTCATCATCTACGCGCTGGCCGGGACCATGGACATCGACCTGTTCAACGAGCCGCTCGGCAAGGACAAGGATGGCAACGACGTCTTCATGAAGGACCTGTGGCCCACTCAGGCAGAGATCAACGAGGTGGTCGAGTCCTCGATCAGCGCGGACATGTACACCGAGCGCTACGCCAACGTGTTCACCGGGGACGAGCGCTGGGCAGCCCTCCCCACCCCCGAGGGAGACATCTTCGCGTGGGACGAGGAGTCCACCTACGTGCGCAAGCCCCCGTACTTCGAGGGCATGACGCGCCAGACCACCCCGGTGGAGGACGTCTCGGGCGCCCGTGTATTG